>CALCDS010000263.1 GCA_937900065.1 uncultured Clostridiaceae bacterium
TTTTTCATAATAAAAACAAAGAGGGGAAAAAGCAGCGGCAAATGAAGAAGGTATTACAATAATATATTATAAATATTTGATTTAGTAGAAGCTTTTTATTAAAATAATGGACAAATACTGTACTTCATGCAGTATTTGTCCATTATTTTATACTCCCACATTATCATATATTTTACTTATAGCATTTTACTTTATCAGCATCGTTAAAAAGATCTATTTTATGATATATAACTTTTTTCATCGCATCAATACAGGGTGGATATATTGCATTTGGCTCACGAATTTCATCATCTTTTAAAACTTCGCGGCATTTCCTATAGAATGCCTCCTTAATATCACTCGAAATATTGATTTTGGAAATTCCTAGTTTTACGGATTCTGCAATTTCCTCATCAGGATTAGAAGAACCACCATGTAGCACCAATGGTACATTAACAGTATCTCTTAAAACTTTAAGCAAGTCTAATCTTAACTTTGGTTTCATATTTTTTGGATAAATACCGTGAGCTGTTCCTATGGCAACTGCAAGTGAATCTATACCTGTTTTTTCAACGAAGTCCTTTGCAAGCGCCGGGTCTGTATATATGACCTTGCTTATCCCCTCTTTAACATTTTTCCCTGTGTTGCCAATTGTTCCAAGTTCTGCTTCTACAGAAACATTTACAGGATGTGCTACTTCAACTACTTTTTTTGTAATAGCAATATTTTCTTCGTATGACATACGGGAGGCATCAATCATAACAGATGTAAATCCGCATCTTATTGCACGAAGCACTTGTTCAAATGTTGCGCCATGGTCTAGGTGTATGACTACCGGCACATCAGATGTATGAGCTTCTTCTATAACACTTGCTATGAAACTGTCCCTTACAAAAGACAGTTCATCCGGGTGGATTGCAATAATAACCGGAGCCTGTTTTTCATGGCATGCTTCAATTACACCTCTTAAAATCATACTGCTACTAGTATTGAAAGCAGGTACTGCAAAGTGATTCCTTTGAGCTACTGCAAGTAGCTCTTTCATATTCATCAGCATAATATCTATTACTCCTTTTTAGTTTTGATTGGCAGAACCAGACAGCTTAATGTAATGTCTTACTAGCTCTATGCTATCCTGTTCAACTTGGTGCATTAATACATAATAATTAATATCAGGATTTTCCTTCAACCTTGCTTTTATTGCTGCGACATTGGCATTCATGAAATCACAGCCTACATTAATTTTATTAATACCGTATTTAACTGAATTTAATATATTCTTATCACCGGACCCTGAACCCCCATGAAGAACCAGCGGCATCTTTGTCAATTTTTTGATGGTAATTAGCCGTTCAAAATCAAATTTAGGCACCATTCCATTTGGATAATTACCATGTGATGATCCAAAAGAAATCGCCAGTGCATCAACTCCTGTTTCCTTTGCAAATCGTAATGCTTCTTGAGGATTTGTATACATGTCATTTGATGTAAAGTTTGCACTTTCGGCAGCCCCCATGCACCCAATCTCACCTTCAACGCTTACTCCCTTTGGATGTGCATATTGCACAATCTCTTTTGTCATTGCGATATTGCCTTCAAGACCAAAACGTGATGCATCTACCATTACAGAAGAAAAGCCATCGTCGATTGCCTTTTTCAGAAAAAGTACTTCTTGACCATGGTCAAAGTTTAAAGCAACTTTTATATCAGTCCGGCTGGCCAGTTTTTTTACAACAGGAGTGATCAACTCACTATCGCAATGATTTATCAGGTGCTCTTGTACCACGTTTATAATAATGGGGGCATCCTCTAGTTCAGCAGCCTTTATGACAGCCCTTGAAGTTTCTATATTAAAGCAATTAATCGCCATTACTGCATAATTACCTTTATATGCCTTTTTCAACATCTCTGTCATTGAAACGTACATAACAATTCTCCTTTAACAGTATTGCAAAATGCATCTTGATGCATTTTGCAATACTGGACTATATAAGTTTTAACGTTTATATATTAATTTATTTTAATGCTGGATAAATCAAGCTCTTCTTCCTCTTCTTCAACCACTTCCTCTTTTGCATCCTTCTTCAAAACAACCAGAAGAAATGCAGTGACGACAGAACCAACACCTAGCGCTATCAAAAAACCAATCGGGTTTGTCATAGCTGGTACTATAAACATTCCGCCAGAAGGAACTGGAGAACCGACATTCAATAACATAATTAAAATACCGCCGATTGCTGCACCAAATGAGCAAGAGAAAATAACACGAATAGGATCAACTGCTGCAATCGGAATAACCCCCTCTGTTATCATGCAAATGCCCATAGGAAATGCAATTTTGATGTTATCAGCTTCACTTTTGCTGTACCTCGATTTTTTAATTAACCATGACAATGTTACTCCAAACGGAGGAATCATTGAAGCACAAATCTTTATGGCTTCCGGTCCATAAATTTTCTGCATCAACAGGCCATCTGCAAACAGGGATGCAACTTTGTTGACAGGGCCCCCAAAATCGAATGCAGCCATAGCACCCATTATCGCACCAAATATCACCTTTGATCCGCTATTCATTGTCTGAAGAAAAACCGTCAACGCCATTGAAACAGCTGCTATAGGTCTACCAATTACAAAAAACATCAATAAGCCTATCACACAAGAAGAAATTAGAGGAATAATCATCATAGGCATCAACCCCTGAGCCCATTTATGTACCTTTAAGTTCTTCTTTAAGAAGTTTACAAAATAACCTGAAAGATAGCCGCCAAGCATGCCGCCAAGAAATCCCGCACCTATTGCATTAGCAATCATGCCCATCAGTAAGCCAGGTGCAATACCGGGGCGGTCAGCTATGGAATATGCAATTGCTGCACCCATTACTGCCGGGAGCAACCCCATACCAAAGACGCCAAGAGATACAGCAGCTTGCCAAATTGTATAAGAAGACTTATAATCTTTTATAACAGCTGGATTTCCACCTGCTAAGTTACCTATTGCAATAAGCAAACCTGAAGCTACAACCAATGGAAGCATAAATGAAATACCTGTCAATGCATGTTTCTTTAATTGTAATTTTTTTAGCATGATATAAATTCCTCCTTACTTCTTATAAATTTTTTATAATCCTAAATCTTCTTGAATTTTGTTTATTAGTCCCTTTGGAGACTTAATTGCGACTTCTGTAGGAATATCAACAATTTTTTTGCCTTTAAAACGTTCTCTACCGCTTACTTTTATATCTGCAGCAATGACAACTACATCAGCTGCTTCAATATCTTTTGCTGTAAGCTCGTCTTCTGTTCCAATCGTTCCTTGAGTTTCAATATGGATTTCATGCCCTAATGATTGTCCTGCACGTATTAACTTTTCTTTTGCTATGTATGTATGAGCAATTCCAGATGTGCATGCCGCAACTCCTACAATTTTCATAAGATTTCCTCCTTTCTATACTTAGTCTCTTGCAAATATCTGATAAACTTCTTCAGGCGAACCTGCTTTTAGCAATTTACTGCATACCTTATCATCTGCTAACTTTGAGGCTACCTGAGAAAGTAGACGGATGTGAATGCTGCCTTTATCATTATCAGCTACAGCGAATAAGATTATAAACCTTATAGGTTTGTTATCTATTGATTCCCACTCAATATCTGTCGATGTTCTTCCTAAAGCCAATGAAGTTCTGGTTACAAATTTTGATTTGCCATGGGGAATCGCAATTCCATTTCCAATACCCGTAGAGCCCAAACTTTCCCTGTAGTATACATCATCTAAAAAAGCTTTCTTGTCTGATATTGCTCCTGCATCATAAAGCAATATCGTCAATTCCTCCAATGCTTCGCCTTTTGTTGTTGCTTTCATATCCAATTTTATTGTTTTCTTATTGATTACCCTTATCAGATCAGTTGCCATAACTTTCATTTCTCCTTTATACATTCCAAAGTAGTTCTTTACATCTTTTGCATTGACGCATTTTCTTAAATAAGATGCAATCCCCCCAAATGTATGAAGATGATACATCTCAGATAATAAATTTGTCATCATATCAGTGTCATCCATTGCCATATAAAATACAATTTGTTTTTTTAGATTTAAAGTATTATTTAAAGCAACTGCTAAAATTGGCTCTACATTATAAAATCCTATCTGCACTTTTATATCTTCGCCAAATGAAATTTCTTCAAAGGAGATATTTGACATATACTTCTTATTTAATTTCTTAATAACTTGATCATCATTTTGATCAAAATAAATGTTTTCTTCTTTGAGGAATCTATTTATAT
>CALCDS010000264.1 GCA_937900065.1 uncultured Clostridiaceae bacterium
TCACTTGGATTGCTCAAAATCAACATTACATAACATAGCCTTAAATTTTAAATGATAGGGCATAATATTTGTTAAGCAAAGCATTCCTTATTTTTTTGCCTTTTGTATAGATAATTGATATAAGCTTGCTCATATAATAATCCTAAGGGGGTGGTAACATGATAAATGCAGCGAGTATAAGAGACAGGGAAGTAATAAATATAAGAAACGGGAAAAAGATAGGGATAATATCGGATGTGGAGATAGACTTTGAACAGGGAAAGATTACATCTGTGATAATACCAGGGCCTGGAAGATTCATAGGCCTGTTTGGAAAGGACAATGATATAGTAATACCTTGGAGTTCCATAAGAAAAATAGGCACTGATGTGGTGCTCGTAGATATGGATGATCCTGATGAGCCAGATAATGAAGATGAGTGATAAAGGCTATACATAAAAAAGGCGGATTATATTTTCATATAAACTTTATGTTTGTTGGACAATCTACTTATTATAATATATAATAACGATAATCAAAACTTGTTGTAAATTATGTCTAAACAGAATATATGGAAATATTGGGATGTGCATTGCTTTCCATAAAATTGTGTATGCCGCTGGAGGGATTGAATGATGAAATGCCCTTTTTGCAATAATGAAGAAACAAAGGTCGTAGATTCACGGCCGACTGAAGATCATACCTCCATAAGAAGGCGCCGTGAATGTATGAAGTGCAGCAGGAGGTTTACTACATATGAAACCGTTGAAAACATACCTGTTTTTGTGATAAAAAAGGATGGGACAAGGGAACCTTTTGACAAGAGAAAGATCTTAAACGGGCTGTTTAGAGCCTGTGAAAAGAGGCCTGTATCAATAAGCGTGCTCCAGGCGCTTGTTGATGAAGTTGAGAAAAGCGTGTACAATTCACTTGAGCAGGAAATCACCAGCAAAAAAATAGGAGAGCTTGTTATGAATAAGCTTAAAGAAATCGACGAGGTGTCATATGTGAGATTTGCGTCTGTATACAGGCAGTTTAAGGATATAAATACATTCATGGATGAATTAAACAAAATATTAAAGGAAAAATAAACTCCTTTATATGAAAGGGTGATGTTTTGAAGGGCTTTGAATTAAAGCAAAAAAATGGTGTGAACTATCTTAGCATACCTGGTTTTGAAAGTTCAGGTATGGTAAGAACATGTTTTTCAACCAGGCTTCAAGGCGTTAGCAAGGGAGGATACAGCTCTTTAAATATGGGGCTTTCAAGCGGTGACTTGCGTGAAAACGTTATTGAAAACATAAAGATAATTTGCGATGCTGCCGGCTTTAACATAAAGGACATGGTACTGCCTGATCAGGTTCACGGAAGCAAGTGCAGTATCGTAAAAGCATGCGATAGGGGTAAGGGAGTCGACAGAGGCAGTGATATTAAAGGTGTGGATGCCCTTATAACCTCTGAAAGAGATGTGG
>CALCDS010000265.1 GCA_937900065.1 uncultured Clostridiaceae bacterium
AAACTATAGGAAGTGGGGAATGTTTATGACTGAAAAAGCACTGGAAACGACACACAAAGGTATAAGCATTGTGAGGTTTAGAGAATTGGGGCTTTTGGTATTTATAATACTGCTTTCAATCTTAGTTGAATTTAGAAATCCCAATTTCCTCACTATGGAAAATTTAAACGACATGATAAGAAATACCGCAATACTCAGCATACTTGCGGTTGGCATGATGCTTGTGCTGATCACCCGCGGCATTGACCTTTCAATCGGCGCCACTTTGGCACTATCGGGCATGTTATCCGCACTTACGGTGGCCGCACATCCGGGAATGCATCCTGTGTTTGCAATACTTGAGGGTACTGTAATAGGCATGGCTTGCGGCATGATTGTAGGATTTCTTATCTCAAAGACAGATATCCTCCCTATCATAGCTTCTCTTGGCATGATGAATGTATTCAGGGGTTTAACCTTTATGGTGAGCGGAGGAAGATGGGTGAGCGCCAACCAAATGTCTGCCGGCTTCAAACGTATTGCCACAAGCTCGATATTGGGGATAAACACATTGATTTTTATAGCGATAATAATCTATATAATATTCTATTACTTCATAAATTATACAAGAACAGGCCGCCAGATTTATGCTGTGGGCAGCAATCCAGAATCAGCCAAGATAAGCGGCATAAATAACAGCAAAATATTGTGGATGGTATATACGATCATGGGAGCGCTCTCCGGGCTGGCGGGCGTGCTGTGGGTTTCAAAGTATGCTTCGGCTCAAGGAGATACGGCAATGGGATATGAGATGAATGTTATAGCCGCATGTGTTTTAGGCGGCGTGAACATAGCAGGAGGATCGGGAAAGATATCCGGTATCATATTGGGCTCGCTTTTGCTCGGCATATTGAACAATGCTCTTCCTCTTATCAATGTGTCACCGTTCTGGCAGCAGGCGATCCAGGGTATGATCATACTTATCGCGGTAATTGTAAATGCCCTGGTCAAGAGAAATATAGATAAAAATAATCTCATGAGGAGGAAGATATAAGCCATGGAACATAGAAATATCATATCTAAAAAACAGTTCAGCCTTAAAAGTTTTTTCTTCCAATGGGAATGGATGCTGGTATTGATATTCATAATAGTAAACATCATAAATGCATTTCTATCGCCGTACTATTTAAACTCCAGGAAACTCTTGGATGCTACAATGACATTTCTTGATAAGGCTTTTATCGTGCTTCCTATGGCTTTTGTGATAATACTTGGAGATATAGATATTTCAGTGGCTTCCACATTGGCGCTTTCAGCAGTTGTTATGGCTGTTAGCTACAATGCGGGTGTGCCTATGGTATTGGCAATGATAATCTGCCTTGCAGTCGGGACGATTTGCGGCTTTATAAATGGGATTTTGATCGTAAAATTTAAAGAGCTGTCTGCCGTCATTGTCACTCTTTCCACTCAAATAATATATCGCGGAATCGCATACATAATACTTGAGGATCAAGCGTCAGGAAAATTTCCGAGCTGGTATAGGTCCTTGGGATGGGGATATATAGGAGGCATTCCCATAATAGTGATAGTGTTTGCAATTTTTGCAGTGCTGTACGGACTGCTTCTTCATAAGACGACCTTTGGCAGATATGTCTATGCCATGGGAAACAATATAACCGCAAGCAGGTTTTCAGGAGTGCAGGTCGATAAAATAAAGGTTACCGTATTTACTCTTGCCGGCCTCATGGCTGCTGTCGCAGGACTGTTCCTCACATCAAGGATGGGGAGCACGCGGCCGAATGTAGCAAACGGTTATGAACTTGATGTAATAGCCATGGTAGTGCTTGGAGGAATCAGCACGGCAGGAGGAAAGGGAAGGATGATAGGGGCTATCATATCGATTTTTCTGATAGGCTTTTTAAGGTATGGACTTGGTCTTGTCAATGTAAATTCTCAGGTGCTGTTGATTATTATAGGGTTGCTTCTCATTTTTGCAGTAATGATACCAAATATCAGAAGAATTCAAAGGAGCAGTTTCCATAAAGCCGATAAAGGGACCCACTCTATTGAAATGAAAAGCTGATTTGTATATAAAACGGTATGTTTTATATAAATTGTAAAAGTTATAAGGGGGAGAAGAAATGAAAAGAGTATTAACAATAATCATTTCCTTTATGCTTGTAGTGTCACTGCTTGCAGGATGCGGTGGCGGCTCTGCCGACACAACAAAGCCAGCGGATAATACCAATACGGAAAAGCCTGCTGACAATGAGAGCAGCGCAAAAAAGAAATATGCGCTTATTGTAAAGAGCACAGGGAATCCTTTCATGGAGAAAATGGCGGAAGGATTCAAGAACGCTGTTGAAGAAGCCGGCGGAGAGGTAATCAACAAAGCTCCTGACCAGCCTACGGCAGAAGCACAGATTCAGATGATAGAGGAACTTGTTTCACAAAAAGTCGATTGCATCGCTATATCGGCAAATGATCCAGATGCTCTTCAGCCTGCGCTTCAAAAGGCTATGCAGGCAGGAATCAAGGTGCTCTCTTTGGATTCAGCTGTCAATAAAGACAGCCGCATAGTCCATATACAGCAGGCAGACCCTGAACAAATAGGCCGTGTTGAAGTACAGGCTGCTTCTGAAATGATTGGCGGAAAAGGTGAAATAGCTGTCCTTAGCGCTACTTCACAGGCTACAAATCAGAATACATGGATTGAATGGATGAAAAAAGAACTGGAAGATTCCAAGTACAAGGATGTTAAGCTCGTAAAGGTAGCTTATGGCGATGATTTAAGGGATAAGAGCGTTTCCGAAACAGAAGGCTTGCTAAAATCATATCCGAATCTTAAAGCTATCATAGCTCCGACCACAGTCGGCATAGCAGCGGCAGGCAAAGTCCTTATGGACAAAAATTTAAAAGGCAAGATAGTTCTAACCGGACTCGGGCTTCCAAGCGAAATGGCTGAATATATAGAGGGCGGCATCTGCCCATGGATGTACCTGTGGAACCCGATAGATTTAGGATACCTGGCAGGATGTGCTTCAGATGCGCTTGTTAAAGGCACTATTACAGGCAAAGAGGGAGAAAAGTTCACGGCTGGAAAACTTGGAGAAAAATCAATTACAAAGGCAGCGGACGGCGGGACTGAAATAATGCTCGGACCTCCATTTAAATTTGATTCAGAGAACATAGGCGAATGGAAGAGTGTTTATTAATATGGTTTATCTGATTTTCTGATACTGTCATTTGGGGACACACTGGTTTTACAGTATGTCCCCAAAAATTTAAGGAGGCATTCATATGGAAAAGAGCAATAAATTTGCCTGGACATGGACCGTAAAAGAAGAATACGTTGATGAGTATGTAAAGATGCACCTTGATCCATGGCCTGAGATTATGGAGGAGCATAGAAAAGCCGGCATAAGGAATTATTCAATTTTTCAAAATGGGAACCAATTCTTTTACTGTTTTGAGTGTGATGATGCAAAAGCAGCGTTTGAGTATATGGCAAAAAGCGATGCATGTATAAAGTGGAATGCCATAACATCGAAAATGGTAAAAGGTTCATTTGATTTCAATAAAACGGAACCTGTTCCTTTGAAGGAAGTATTTTATCTTAAATAATGCGTTGAAATGCTTCATAAAAAGTGCGAACAGGCGGGCAGGATGCTCAAAATCAACATTTTATAAAAGGAGGGTGCGATTATATGCTTAAGTTTGGCATGTACAAAAATATAGAAGCTGAGTATAAAGATGCTAAGGAAATATATGCTGCATTCGGAGTGGATACTGATGAAGTGCTGAAAAATATGCAGAAAGTACCTTTATCGCTCCACTGCTGGCAGGGAGACGATGTGGTTGGACTTGAAGAAGGGGCAGGTGCACTTTCAGGCGGTGGGATACTTGCCACCGGAAATTATCCGGGAAGGGCAAGAAATGGGGAAGAGATCAGAGAGGATATTGAAAAGGCAATGAGTTTGATACCTGGAAAGCAAAGGGTAAATCTCCATGCAATATATGCGGAGACAGATGGAAAGCATGTGGACAGGGATGAACTTAGGCCTGAGTATTTTAAAAAATGGATACAATGGGCCAAAGAAAACGGAATAGGACTGGATTTCAACCCCACGTTTTTTTCACACAAGATGGTTGAATCAGGTTATACATTGTCCAGTAAAGATGACAGAGTGCAAAGATTTTGGATAGAACATGGAAAGAGATGCAGGGAAATTGCAGCGGAAATCGGAAAGGAGCTCAAAAGTACTTGCATCAACAATACATGGATTCCTGACGGTTCAAAAGATCTGCCAGCCGACCGCATGACTCACAGGCGCATCCTGAAAGAATCGTTGGACGAGATGTATAAGACCAAATTCAACAAGGAATACATGATCGATTCTGTTGAAAGCAAATTGTTTGGAATAGGGTCGGAAAGCTATGTGGTCGGGTCTCATGAATTTTATCTCGAATATGTGATGAGGAACAAGGATATAATGCTTTGCCTGGATTCGGGGCATTTTCATCCGACAGAGAACATCTTTGACAAAATTTCATCTGTGCTTGCATTTTCACCTGAGCTTCTTCTCCATTTGAGCAGGGGTGTAAGATGGGACAGCGACCATGTGACTATACTCAATGATGATGTACTTGCCATTGCTAATGAAGTTAAAAGGTGCAATGCATATGATAGAGTTCATTTTGCACTGGATTTCTTTGATGCAAGCATAAACAGGATATCTGCCTGGGTGATAGGAGCCAGAGCAGTGTTAAAGTCCATATTGATATCCCTCCTAGAGCCGACAGAGCTGCTTTTAGAAGAAGAGGAAAAGGGAAAACTTGGGAACCGTCTTGCCTTGATGGAGGAATTCAAATCTCTTCCATATGCTGCCGTATGGAATAAATACTGTTATGATAATAACACTCCTGCAGGACATGAATGGTTAAAAGATGTACAGGAATATGAAGATAATGTTTTAAGCAAAAGAGCATAAATTATATGGAGCAATATATTTTTCTGTGCATGCTGATCTTTGAAAATTGGCTATGTTAAAGTATAGCGTTGATTTTTTGAACATCCAGTTCGCCTGTTCACAC
>CALCDS010000266.1 GCA_937900065.1 uncultured Clostridiaceae bacterium
ATTCACCCCTCGTATAATAAGTTTGTAAGCAAGAAAAATACAGCTTACAGACTTATTCTTTTTTGGTATAGAGGTAAGGATATCTCTGAGGATTCCCCTCATTCCTATTCCCATCTATACAATCAATAGTTACTTTTTTATATGGTTAATCCTGTGGTATGATATCAGCAGAGTCTGATGTCCGAAGGCACTGCTGTCACCCCTTTCAGCCGGCTTTGTCCGAGACTGCTTATAAAGCGTGCAGCCTGGCACATATGGCACATTCCGCTTACACAGAAGCTGCATCTCCAGCCGTAGCACCAGCAAAAAATGCTGACTGGATGAATGCTCATAACGCGAGGTTGCGGTCACCATATGCAGTGCAGGATAAACCTTTGCTTAAGACTCCAACAATCCTGATCAGAAAGGAGCGTGATAACATGATAAAGATCAACTATATGTCCACTTTGTTTGTTGGTATTGATGTAAGTTCTAAATCCAACGTTGTATGTGCCATCGATTTCGATGAGAACAAGTATATTTCCTCTTCTTTCAAGAACAACCAGCCTGGGGCGGAAGAACTTTCCACAATGATAGCTGACTGTATGGCACATCATAAAAACCTTAATACGGTCGTGGCTACACTGGAGTCCACTTCTGTTTACAGCGTCCACATTGCTAATTTTCTGTCTACCTGTGAGACGCTCATGCCTTATAAACCTTACGTATTTTGTGTAAATCCCAAGATGACTGCAAACTACCGTAAATCCTATATTGGCATGGATAAGACTGATCCGCTTGACGCGTATCTCATTGCTGATTTTGCACGATGTGGCCGTATTAAGAAATGCGAGCCTTGGCGTGGCAGCCAGTTTCTGGCATTGAAACGCCTGACCCGGCACCGCCTTCATCTTGCCGAATGCATTACAAGAGAGAAAACCTATATGGTATCAAATCTCTACTTAAAATTTAGTGAACTTCAGCTTTTGGATGATGATTCGCAGCCCTTTAGCAACATATATGGTGCTACTTCTTCTTCTGTTTTAACGCAATACCTGTCTCCACAAGAGATTATGGATTCCTCCGAAGAAGAACTTTTACAGTTCCTTGCTGATAAAAGTAAAAACCGCATTGCCGATATATCAAAGACCTCTGAGCTTCTTAAAAAGGCTGCAAGAGATTCTTATCGATTGGATAAATGCATGTATGAACCTCTCAATGTTTCTTTGGCAAGTTCATTCAATTGTATCCAGACCTATCAAAAAGAGATAAAACTGATAGATCAGGCAATCAAAAAAACTATTAACGGCATGAACCCTAATGCATTCATCATCCTGAAATCCATACCTGGAATAGGTCCGGTATGGGCTGGCGGTATGCTCGCTGAAATCGGCGATATTACAGCCTTCCACTCCTCAGATGCACTTGCTAAATATGCAGGTCTCACGTGGCGAAAAAGCGACTCTGGAGATTTTGCATCGGAAGATAATCCGATTACAAAAGCAGGTAATACTTATCTCCGTTATTACTTAGGAGAAGCTGCGAACAGCGTCAGGCGCCATGTTCCTGAATATGGCGAATACTATGCTAAAAAGTATGCTGAAGTAACCAAGCATCAGCACAAGAGAGCACTCGCGCTTACATCTCGTAAATTTGTACGACTCGTTTTTGGTTTGCTGGTCAAAAACCAACTGTACACCGGCGAACAACTGGACGCCGAATATAATATTGAATCGAACTGACGTTCGAAAATCTCTTATTTTTTCGAATGTTTATTAAGTGTACCCTTTTTTAGAAAAACATAGCAAAATCTTTTTCAATTTAGTCTTGACATATCACCAGAATGCT
>CALCDS010000267.1 GCA_937900065.1 uncultured Clostridiaceae bacterium
GATGTTTTGCCTTCTCTATCAAGATTAAAGGATAAGGGCATCGGAAAGGGTAAGACAAGGGAGGATCATGCAGATACGATGAACCAGCTTTTTGCAGCTTATGCTCAGGGCAAGCAGGCAAAGGAACTGGCTGTTATATTGGGTGAAACCGCCCTATCAGATACAGATAAACTTTATGCAAAGTTTGCAGATGAATTTGAAAAGAGGTATGTGTCTCAGGGCGAGTATGAGGACAGGAGCATAGAGGAAACATTGGATATAGGCTGGCAGCTTTTGTCGATACTGCCAAGATATGAGCTAAAGAGGATAAGGGACGAGTATATAGACAAATATCTTCCTAAAGGTAGTGATGAATAGCCATGAGGCTGAATGTTAATCCTACGAGAATGGAACTTAGCCGGCTTCGAAAAAGACTGCAGGTTGCATCTAGGGGCCATAAGCTCTTAAAAGATAAAGAAGATGAGCTCATGAAGAAATTTATAGATCTTATAAAGAAGAACAACGAGCTCAGAATCGATGTTGAAAAGGAGCTGACCGAATCCCTGAAAGGATTCATGATGGCAAAGGCTGTAATGTCCCCTGAGATGTTGGAAGAAGCTATAATAATGCCTGCGGAAAAGGTAACCCTTGAAATCAGCAAAAAAAATATAATGAGCGTAAATGTTCCTGTAATGAAGTTTACCAAACAGGAAAATGAAGGCTCGAGCATATATCCGTATGGCTATGCTCAAACGACGGGAGAGCTTGACAGCGCAATCAAAAGGCTTTATGAAATACTCCCACGCCTTTTGGAGCTTGCCGAAGTCGAAAAGTCATGCCAGCTTATGGCTGATGAAATCGAAAAGACCAGGCGCAGAGTAAATGCTCTGGAATATGTGATGATACCCCAGCTTGAAGAAACCATAAACTATATAACCATGAAGCTTGATGAAAACGAGAGGAGCAATCTTACCAGGCTTATGAAGATTAAAAGCATGATGGAGGCGGAAAATCAAGTTTAAAATATTGATTTTCTTAAAAATTCTGGTATTTTATCAAAGCGTTTAAATCAGCAGCTTGTCTTATTATGAAGGAAGCAAAATATAAGGGCAAGCTGCTTTAATATTTTGCCAAAGTCGTCTAAATCAGTAATTTGTTTTATTTTCAATAATATATTATAATAGATGACAGCAAAATATTTTTTTTAGCTACATCTGACAAGACAGATGTAATACTGCTAAAGGAGGGCAAAGAATGAATTATAAGGAAAAACTTAGAAAGATAACTATAGGGGCAATGCTTACGGCGCTTGCGATAATCATACCGATACAATTCTCGTTTTTGAGGATATGGATACCGCCTTTTAGCGCAACATTAGCTTCCCATGTGCCTATGTTTATATCGATGTTCATAAGCCCGGGTGTAGCACTGATGGTTGGATTAGGTTCAACGATAGGATTTTTCTTGACAGCACCCGCTGTTGTTGCTGCCAGGGCGGCATCGCATATAGCTGCAGGCTTTTTGGGTGCGCTTCTCATTAAAAACGGTAAATCCATGTTTACAGCATTTTCGCTGACGCTTCCTGTGCATGCCATAATCGAAGCTTTGGTTGTCATACCTTTTGGATATACCGCCTACAATGCCATCGTGGTTGTTGGAATCGGGACGGCCATACATCATACAATAGATGCCTGTATTGCCGCATCCGTGATATATGCCATAAAACCTGTTTTGAAAATGAGCTTTGCAAAAAGATGATGCTTGCAAATCCCCTCCTCAAAAGATTTTTAGGCTCTTTTAAATAGATCGGTTTAATAAAGATGTTGACTTCTTGAGCATCTCGCTCACCTGTTCACTTCGATTGCTCAAGAAGTCAACATTATATTT
>CALCDS010000268.1 GCA_937900065.1 uncultured Clostridiaceae bacterium
CAGAGTCTTATTTTATAATTTTTAAGAAACTACAGGTCACTTTTCATAATAGGAAATGGAAAGCGGACTTTCTGAAATCTCTTTCAGAAAGCCCGCGAACCTGCACAAATGCCGTTTAAAATGGACCTGTTGACTTGGTGCGTCCGACTGGGTTCGAACCAGCGGCCTTCTGATTCGGAATCAGGCACTCTATCCAACTGAGCTACGGACGCATGGATATAATATACGGCAAAGCAGGCATATTAGTTTCAGAGCTTTCCGTCACTGACATTTGCATTATACTACTATACAAAATTTCAATCAACCTTTTAAAAGCGCCCTATTTGAAAGCCAATGTATATTATTGGCATATTTTTGAGCACTGCCGCAGAGTTTTTGTTTAATGCTCGAAGTTATCCATCAATTCATGCTCCATATCACGGCTCAATTTCATTATATATTCCATAAAATATTTTAATGACTTTTCAAATCTTTTATCCTGCAATCGTTTAACAGATTTTTTTATCACTTCAGATTCCCTAGAGCTGTCAGCTACTTCCATATTATTGTCTCTCTTGTACTTTGCAACCCTTAATACGATTTCCATTCTCTTTTCAAAAAGTTCCACCAGTTTTTCGTCTATGGAATCGATCTCACCTCTCATGCTTGATATATCGTCCACCTTTAACCACCTCGCCTTTAATATCCCTTGAGGGACAGTCTTACTTGTTTAATGCCGTGCCGCTGCCGAGCAATTCCAACACCGCCATTGCCGCAGCCGACTCTACAGCAGGAAGGGCCCTTGGCACTATGCACGGGTCATGCCGCCCTTTTATCTTTATTTGGGTGTTTTCCTTCTTCTCTAAATCGACCGTCCTCTCCATAAGCCCGATCGATGAGGTCGGCTTTATTACAGCTCTGAATATGATCGGCATGCCGTCTGTTATGCCTCCAAGTATTCCTCCATTATTGTTTGTATATGTCCTTACTCTTCCGCCATTTATATAAAACTCATCATTTGCTTTTGAACCGTTCATATCGGCCAAATCAAAACCAGCGCCGAATTCCACTCCTTTAACTGCTGGTATCGAGAACAAAAGGTGGGATATCATGCTCTCTACAGAATCGAAAAATGGATTCCCTACTCCTGCAGGCATATCAAGAACAGCGACCTCCACAATGCCTCCCACCGAATCCAATCCTTCCTTGGCATTCATTATCACATTTTTCATATCACGGCCCTTATCTTCATCAAGCACGGGGAAATCTTTTTTCCTCAGCTCATCTAAAATCCTACAAGAAACATTCACCATATCAAAGCATGAATCCTGTACTTTACCTATCTTCAATATATGGCCTCCTATGGTTATACCTCTCGTTTTAAGAATCTGCTTTGCTATTGCTCCTGCAAATACAATGGCTGAAGTCAGCCTTCCTGAAAAATGGCCTCCACCCCTGTAATCGTTATATCCTGAATACTTCACAAAGCCGGTATAATCGGCATGCCCCGGTCTTGGCTTGTTTTTTAACTCGTCATAATCTTGGGAATGTACATCTATATTCGGTATTATTGCACAAAGCGGTGCGCCTGTCGTAACGCCATTATAATATCCGCTTATTATTTCAAAGTCGTCTATCTCCCCTCTGGCAGATGAAATATCATTTCTAGCCGGGGCTCTCCTTGACATCTCGCATTTTATAAATCCGATATCGAGCTTTATACCCGCAGGCAGCCCGTCTATGACAATTCCGACAGCCCTGCCGTGGGATTCACCGAAAATAGAATATTTAATCGAGCTTCCCCAAACTCCTCCCATATACTGTCCCTCCTAATTTTTTAAGATCTTCAAAAAAGCCGGGATATGACTTTTTCACACAGCCGCTGTTGATTATTGTAACCGGACTTACACATCCTGCCGACGCAACAGCAAGCATCATGGCTATCCTGTGGTCATCATGGCTGTCCACTAGACCGCCGTTTAACTTTGATCTGCCTTCTATTATAAGGCCGTCATCATTTTCTCTAACGCATGCGCCAAGTTTATTCAACTCACATGTTATCGTTTTCAGCCTGTCTGATTCTTTCAACCTAAGCCTGCCTGCATTTAGTATCCTCGTTTCTCCATCGGCAAAAGCGGCCAAAGCTGATACTGCCGGAATTATATCCGGGCAGTTTGACGCATCGAGCGTTATGCCTTTTAGATTTGACTTTACGGCACGCACCTTATTCCCTTGCACGGATATATTTCCTCCCATCCCTTTTATTATATCCACTATCACCCTATCCCCCTGAAGGCTGTTTCGATTTAAATTGAGGCACTCGACCTCCCTTCCAAGCACGCCCAGGGCAAGCCAGAATGCGGCCTGCGAATAGTCGCCCTCAACCGTAAAATCACATGGCCTATAAATCTGGCCGCCGTATATGTAAAACTTACTATAGTCCCTGTTTTCTATAACAATCCCGAATTTTTTGAGAGTATCTATAGTAAGGTCAACATAACTTTTAGATTCAAGGTCTCCGGTTATGACAATTTTAGAGTCATTGTCAAGGAGCGGGAGTGCAAACATGAGCCCGGTTATGAATTGCGAGCTTATATTGCCCTGGATTTTATATTCTCCCGAGGCCAGTCTGCCTTGCAGTGTCATTGGAAAATTCCCTCTTGGGCTGCAATGTATGTTTAAACTATCGAATATGCTGTAATAAGGCGAAAGCGGCCTTGCCTCCAGGCTGCGTGTCCCGTCGAATATAATTCTATCACCTGTCAAAAGAGCTATGGGGATCAAAAATCTAAGCGTAGAGGCCGAACTTTTGCAATCTATACGCCCTTTAGCAGCCCTGACCTTGCCGCAGCCTCTTATTGTAAGCTTGTTTTCCTCAAGCTTTATTTTTGAGCCGAAAGTTTCCATTCCATTTAGTGTCGCTATTATATCATCGGACATCATCACATTTTCAATAGTGGATATGCCGCCTGAAAGGCCCGATGATATAATGGCCCTGTGGCATATGCTTTTTGACGGCGGCGCTTCAATTCTTCCTTTTAAATTTGAACAACTTACAGTAATGCTCTCCAATGTTCCCACCCTTTTGTTCCCGACTATAAAAATCAAGACCCTGTCTAATAAATATGTTTCAGCATTCGAATATCTCGGATTCGACGAAACTGCAAATGAAATGATAGATTGCAATATGGTATTCCTGTATGATATAGGTTTCATTTGAAGGCGCGATCAATGCACAATCGGCGATCGAACGCAATCTTCCTCCATCCATTCCTGTGAGGGCTATGCACTTGGCACCAACTGCGGCAGCTGCCATAAATGCATAGTAAACATTTTTGGCATTTCCGGATGTGCTTATCCCTATTATTATATCCCCTTGTTTTGCATATCCAATAACCTGCTGTGCAAAGACAAGCTGCGGATCAACGTCATTTGAATATGCCGTGCATAAAGCGCTTTGAGCTGTAAGGGATATCGCAGGAAGGCATGATTGCAGTTTGCATGAAACTTCGTATCCTTCATCTCCAAAACGGCTTTTAAATTTTTCTTTGAGCCTTAAGCCAAGAGGCCTCTTTAAAAGAAAGCCCTTCATAAGCTCACCCACTATATGGTCCGAATCGGCACAGCTTCCTCCGTTTCCACAGGTTAAAACCTTTCCTCCGCTTCCATATGATCCACATATCATGCTGCAGGCTTTTAAGATATCCTCTTTCATAAAAAGCAAATCCTCATGTTTGCCAAAGAAAAATTTCATGTTCTCCATTGTTCTATCTTTCATCTATTTTATCTCCAAATCCATATTATATTTTGCCACCATAAGTGCGGCGATATCACCCACGCTTTCAGAAAGCCCGCTCGGCACCACCTTACAGGCCTTCCTTGCGGCGCATAGGGTTTCATTTCGTATCACCTGCTCTGCCCACGGCCATATCTGGTCATAGCATCTTGCAAAAATGCTTCCTATAACTATCCTTTCAGGGTTTAGAATATCGATCAATATGGAAAGTCCATATCCAAGCTTTACTCCGACATTCTTCAATATATTTATGGCTAAAGCATCGCCGCTTTTGGCTGCAAGGCCCACCTTTTTGGCTGTGATTCTTCCTAAATCGGATATGTCCCGGCACAGGGAAGGCTTGTTTCCCAGCTGCAGCTCCTCTAGGGCCATCATCTTTGCCATCTGGGATATGCCTCCTCCGCTGCAGAATCCTTCAAACGAGCCCATTTTCCCGTATCCCACAGGCCCGTAATCGGAAAGCCTGATATGGCCTATCTCACCTGCCATATCGCTGGCACCGGTATATAGCCTGTCATCTAAAATAATGCCTGCTCCAAGCCCTGTGCCGAATGTCAAAAAAATCATATTTGAGCAGCCCCTGCCCGCTCCCATCTTCCATTCCGCCAGTGCACAGGCGTTGGCATCGTTGCACAGCCATGCTTTAAGCCCTGTTCTCTCTTTTAAAAATGAAGTTATATTGATATTGTCCCACTTGGGAAGATTGGGCGGTGACAATATGACACCGGTCCTGCTGTTTAACGGCCCTCCGCATGAGATTCCGATTCCCTGTATTTGTCTATCTGCGCTTATAAGCTTTTTGCAGTTTAAAATGTCATCTGAAATGCGCTCAAGCATCTCATATGGAGAATAACTTTTGGTATCGTGCGTCTTGCATTTATGAAGTATTTCAACTTTCTCTTTTGAAACCTCTCCCATGGATACGGCGCATTTTGTCCCCCCTATGTCAACTCCAAGTACAAGCATTATTTCAAGCCTCCTTTAAAGCTTTTTATCCGCGGCAAAACTAAAATCCATATGACATTTAATACTCATTTATTTAATAATACAACACTCACTCGATCGCTTACAACTGCATAAAAATATTGCCGCACAGATAGTGCGGCAATATTTTTCAATCTAGGGTATGCGATATATGGATCACAGTTTGGATTTGTCTATGATCGATACTCCTGTATCTACATTCGTCTTATCTATTGTCTCTCCGGCTAAAGCCTTGGCAGCAGTCTTCATGCCCTCATAGCCCATCACATCAGGATTTTGGGCCATTGTGCAGAGCAGATGTCCTTCTTTTATAAGGTTGAGTATGGTATCGGACTTATCAAATCCTACGCCGACGACCTTCTTGCCTGCTTCCTTTATTGCATTGCCTGTACCTACTGTAGAACCTTCATTGGCTCCGAATATTCCAACGCAGCCCTGTGTGATATAGTTTGCAGCTATATCCTTGGACTTAGCCGCATCGCCTTCGCCGTATTGTGTCTCAAGTATCTCAAATTTGCTTCCTTCAAACGCAGCGCGGAAACCTTTTTCACGTGCAACTGTTGAAGCTGTGGCAGCATTGACATTGACGATTCCTATTTTGCCTTCCTTTATTCCTGCCGCATCCAAAGCCTTGATCATCTCTTTGCCGGCCAGCGTGCCTGCAGCTTGGTTGTCGGTTGCCAATGTGGCAACAGCTTTAAAATCTGCAGGAGAGTCGACATATACTATCTTTACATTGGCTTTTTGTGCTTCTTCAAGTGCTGATGTCACGGCTGTAGGCCCGTTTGCAGCCAGAAGTATTGCATTTGCTCCTCCGGCTACAGCATTGTTTATGCACTCGATCTGTTTTGCATCATCTTTTACGTCAGGGGCAAGCCATTTGTAATCGATATTGCCAAGTTCAGCAACTGCTTTCTGGCAGCCCTTATCCACGTTTACCCAATG
>CALCDS010000269.1 GCA_937900065.1 uncultured Clostridiaceae bacterium
ATTGGCTCTGTTAAAGTATAATGTTGATTTTGAGCAATCCCGCTCGCCAGTTCGCTTGGATTGTTCAAAATCAACACCTTCGTTTGACAGAACCTAGTGACTCAAAGTGATATCAGGGAGGATTATTTATGAATGAGTTGTTTCAAAAATTATCCGATGCAGTAGTTGACATGGATGAAAAATCAGTCAGAGAGCTGTCTCATAGGGTAATTGAAGAAAAAGTTGATGCTTTTGATGCTATAGATAAAGGCTTGACAAAAGGCATGGACAGGGCAGGAAAGCTTTTTGAAGAAGAAGAATACTTTGTGCCGGAACTTTTGATGTGCGCAGACGCCATGAATGCCGGAGTCGAAATTCTAAAACCGCATATCAAAATCAAAGGAATAAGTAAAAAGCATAAGGCTGTCATCGGTGTAATTGAGGGGGACACCCATGACATCGGAAAAAATCTCGTAAAGCTGATGCTTGAAACCGCCAACTTCAATGTGATTGATTTGGGACGCGATGTTTCTCCTCAAACATTTATAGATAAGGCTATTGAAAACAAGGCAGAGATAATCATGATTTCATCGCTCATGACTACAACAATGGACGGCATGGCTGATGTAATAGAAACCCTAAAAAAGCAGGGCATAAGGGATAAATTCAAGGTAGTCATAGGCGGAGGCCCTGTTTCACAGAGTTTTGCAGATAAGATCGGAGCCGACGGATATTCAAAAGATGCGGCTAACGCAGTAAAACTCTGCCAAAAAATCGTGGGAGAAGAGGTATAGGTATGGCTGTTTCATTATCACCTAAGGAAAGGCTTTTAAGAGTTCTTAATAAACAACCGGTCGACCGTCCGCCGGTTATTTGCCCTGGCGGAATGATGAACTGCGCAATAGTTGAAATCATGAAGAAAACAGGCCATACCTTGCCTTCGGCCCACCACAGCAAGGAACTTATGACAGCTTTATCTTCGGATGTTCAAAATTACACATGCTTTGAAAATTTCGGCGTTCCATTTTGCATGACAGTCGAAGCCGAAGCATTAGGGAGCGAAATCGATTATGGCTCCCTTGAATGTGAGCCTAAGATCCAAAAGGAAGCTTTCGCTTCGGTAAAGGAAGCCAGCTTCCTGCCAAAGGGAACAATAGGCAAAAGCCATCGCGCTGCCGCAGTCGTGCAATCGATATATGATCTATCAAGAAATGGCGATATCCCTGTGATCGGGAGCATCACGGGACCTATCAGCACTGCCGCATCGCTTGTTGATCCCATGCAGTTTTTAAAGGAGTTAAGGCGCGAGGCAAAAGCTTCACACAGGTTCATCGATTATGTATGCAATCATTTAATCGAATATGCGAAACTGATGGCGGATAACGGTGCTGCGGCAATCTCAATCGCAGACCCTACTGCAACAGGCGAAATTTTAGGTCCTAAAATGTTTCAAGAATATGCCGTAACTTATATAAACAAGATTGTAGACAGCCTGCATGGGATAAAGGTGCCTGTAATAGTGCATATCTGCGGAAGGATGGAATCCGTAAAGCAGCAGATCGCAATGCTTCACGGTGATGCGTTAAGTTTTGACGCACTCGTGAACCTAAAAAATTTAAAGGCAGAATTCCCAAGCATTACGACAATGGGCAATTTAAGCACCTATTTACTTCAGTTCGGCACCCCTGACAAGATATATGCGCAAACTGAAAGATTATTATCTGACAAGGTGAATATCATAGCTCCTGCCTGCGGGTTGAGCACTTCAACACCTCTTGAAAACATCAGGACATTTACAAAGACAGTAGCCGATAAATAGAGGTATTGTGCATTTCTTGCACAATACCTCTATGTCATAATCAGTATGGCTCACCAGTTATAAATCAGAAAGGCATGGTAACAAGACATGGTAAAGGTTAATTTTATATCTGAAGGCACAACATCAATTATAAATAAAGGTGAAACAATATTAGAAGCAGCAAGAAAAGCTGGAGTAATCATCGAATCCCCATGCA
>CALCDS010000270.1 GCA_937900065.1 uncultured Clostridiaceae bacterium
GAGGCAGTTTCAACCTCGATGGCATGTTCAAAATACAAATGATGAGGAGGTGAAAATTATGAAGAAAAACATGATGCTGCTTGTTTCCATAGCATTGGTCCTTGCAGCTTTGATAGGATACACGACATATGGATGGTTTACCGCACAGGTAAAAAGTACTGGGAGCAGTATTGCAACAGGCACACTGCTTTTAAATGGGAGCACGGACAGCGAAGAAGAAGCTCTTTTTACGGTTGGCAACTGTCAGCCTGGAGATGAACCTCAAGAGATTAGTACGTTTACAATAAAGAACGCTGGTACGCTTGATTTGAGCATAAGCACTGCTGTGGAAGTCAGCTATGAAAAAGACGGATTGGATTGGTCAAATGAAAGCAGAAGATATTTTAAGATCAAACCTTTAGTCAGCTTTAATGGAGAGGCAGTTGCTGACGATAAGAACGATACGGCAATGTCTTTTGACGAGTTTAAAACATGGCTTGAAAGCTTGCTGGCCGATAAAAAATTAGAAGCTTCAGAAGATGGCAATGGCGAGTATTACGAGATAAACGGAGAAGTATATTTAGACAGTGAAGCCGGAAACGAGTGCCAGGGTGTGACTGCGACCGTCGGCATTACGGTAAATGCCGAACAGGTTGATAAGGGAACTAGTGAATAATAGATCACCAAGATGAAAACCGATCAGCGTTTGCCATATGATGCAATGGCAAACGCTGATTGGACCTGGAGGTTACCAAAGATGAAAAAATACAGTATAGCGATTGTTTTAATATCATGCATCATAGTTGTAATGATATCGTCCATGGCCGCTTATTCATATTTTACATCAAAGGCAATGTCAAATGGCAATTTTCTTTCCACGGGTACGATGAGCATAAGATGTCCTGGCGCGATTGAGGCAGAGGATATAGCGTCACTGAACAATATGTATCCTGATTCTGAGGAAACAGCATATCTTAAAGTTGAAAATGACGGGACATTGGATTTTGATTACAGGATGAGCATAGAAGATAAAAACCTGTGCGGCAATCCGCTTTTCGACGGGGAGGTTCCCATACAGTTAAAGGTCGAAAAAAACGATACTCCAATCAGCGAATATACTGATTTAAATAAACTAGGATATTTAAACTTAGGTTCAATCGCAAAGGGAGGCTTTGACCGATTAAAATTCTATTTCAGGCTTCCTGAGGATGCCGGAAATGAGTGCCAGGGCGAAAGCGCAAAAATAAGTTTTTTATTTGAAGCAAAGCAGCAGTCTGCGCCGTTTGCAGCAGGAGAGGAACAGATACCAAAAAGCGGTCAAATATTATATGTGGGCGATAAAGAAGAATACAAAACAATCCAAAGCGCAATAGAGGATGCCGACGATAATGCAACTATAATGGTATCTCCAAAGAGGTATGATGAAAATATCGTAATAAACAAACCCATAAATCTGATTGGAAGATACGATACGCATAAGGCATATGAACAGGATGAAAACAACATTGATGACCTTTGGGGAGGAGAGCCTGAAATATGGCCGCCGGGAGGCTGTGCCATAATGCTCTCTAAAGGAGTGTCAAATGTGCTCATAAAAGGTTTTAGAATAAAGGATGCAAAAGGAGCGGGTATAGCATCTGAAGGCGATTTAAAAAATGTGGTTATCGAAAATAATATTTTTGTAGGCAGCAAAAGTTCCTGCATTTATTTCCCGGGCATAAATACTGAAAATGTGACCATAAAATACAATAGGTTCATCTGCCCGCAGGATGCGGATAAGCCGGCCATAGACATGGGAACAGCTGATTTAAAACATAATGCCAATAACAACATGGTTATATACGGCAATGTGATAGAAGGCAGCAAAACAGGAGAAATGGAAAGCGGCATAATGCTTGTTGGAAGCAAGGACTCATATATATCAAACAATCTATTTTACAATATAAAATTTCCGCTTCAGGCTATGGGCAGTGAAAACATCGTATGCTCATATAACACGGTCAAAGATTGTTTCTACGGATTGCAGTTCATATCGGCCGAGGGTTACAGCATGGATGATATCAAAATAAAATACAATCGCTTTGAAAAAGTCCGCAGCAGGGCTTTGAGCATCAAAAAATCCACAGATTCAGGCGCGGGAAGCATAGGAAACATTCTGATAGAAAAAAATACGCTGAATTTAGAGCTTACCGCCTCTACGCCAAACGAGTTTGTCCCGATACACATATTCTTTGATGATCGAAAAGACCATGGGCCTATAGAGATAAAGAAAAATATAATAAAATTGGAAGGCAAACTTGATAAATATAAATATGTATATGCTTTAAAACTCTTAGGCAATCTGAACATTGCATATATACAATCCAATGTATTTGATGCATCTGCCGCAGAGGATGGCAAAAAACCTGATTGTGCAATCTGTATCGGCGACAATGAGGCAGCCGTTCCCAAAACCGCCGAGGTTA
>CALCDS010000271.1 GCA_937900065.1 uncultured Clostridiaceae bacterium
GCTCACTTGGATTGCTCAAAAAATCAACATTATACTTTAATAGAACCTAAAATAAAAATAGTCAATGTAGACGACCTATGAAATCAGTCCATTTTATATCAAGGATAAATTTAATTTTACAGTGGACTGATTATAAAGATGTACCACAATAAATGTAAGGTTTTTCACAGGCAGGATATGGCATCTCTCCAGCTATTCACCTTTTATTTAGCAGCATTGACCCATACCTGATTGACCTCATCTAGCAGCTGAGTCGCATTGGTCTGTCCTGCATAGAACTTTTCCATGGCACTTGAGCAGTCTTTATCTACGCCTGCCGGGAAGAGCCCGAATGTCCAAGGCAATATGTTTCCGCTGTTGCTATATTCTGAAACTACTTTTGCAAGAGGATTTAAATTTGATACATTGAATCCAGTATATGCAGGTATAAGTTTAAACTTATCTGTTATATAAGCTTGGCCCGCAGGATCTGCAAATAACCAGTCAAGGAATGTAAGAGCTGCATCTTGCTGCTCTTTAGTAGCCATTTTATTTACACGGAAGAAGTTTGTGTTTCCAACTGATATTGCATTGTTTCCGTTGACAGGCATTCCAATCATTCCCACTTCAAAATCGATCTTGTATTCGTCCAGCATCGTCTGTGCCCAGTTGCCCTGATGTATCATAGCATATTTCCCTTGTGCAAATCCGGCAACTTGTTCATCATAGGTGACTTTAGCAAGATTGGTGTATGGTTTAAGTTTTTCCAGGTATTCTGCATAGGATTTGACTTCCGGAATGTCTTTGAGTTTTAGCTCACCGCTTGCTACCTTTGGTATTACTTCCTTATAATTGCTCATTGATGCAAAAGGCCAGTTAAATGGGTGCATAAACTGGAAGTAAGTTTCCTTGGCAAAACCTATTGGCTTTTCTACGCCTTTCACTTTTGCAAGCTTTGCACATGCATCCAACAAAGCATCCATGGATTTAATGTCTTCAGCATTTACTCCGGCTTCTTTGAATATGCTCTTATTATAGATCAGTCCGAATCCTTCAATTGCCATTGGCAGGCCATACAGCTTGCCGTCCTTTATGGCATCATCGGCCTGGCCTTTGGCTATGTTCTTGGATGCTTTTGTAGAATCCAATGGAAGCATGTAATTGAAGAACTTTTCAAATTCGCCTCCGCTTTGGCATGTGAATATCGTAGGCGCTTTTTCAGGTGTGGATGCAAACTGCGATTGCAGCGTAGCTATAAGATTGTCTCCGGCAGAGCCTAAAACCTGAAGCTCAATGTCTTCATGTGTGGAGTTGAAATCTTTCGCTGCTTGTTCCAGCTGTTCCTGGATTTCCACTTTGTTTTGAATCAATGTGATAACTGTCTTTTCTTTTTTAGTCTGCTGATTGTTTTCAGCATTAGGAGCAGCAGTTTTCGAAGAGCATCCGACAATGCTTGTGATTGTCAAAGCCATAATACACAGGATACTTAATACTCTTTTCATTTAAATTCCTCCCACCTTAATTTTATTTTAATAAAAAGCTTTATTCAATCGATTCAGATATAAAACAGATAAAGATATTCAAAAATAAGCAGTAAGCTAAGTCAAAAGTTTGTAACTTTTGCTTTCATTGACATTATAAATTTCGAATTATATAATTATTACACAATATTAATATTAATTGCATTTTATTAATATTATATATGGATTATCGATTCTAAAGTCCGAAATTACAAAAACAATCAATTAAACTCATCAACTCCATGATGCATGGATTATGGAGTTAGAAAATTATAGAAGTGATTATTTATGGGAGACATATACAAACAGTTGGAAATCATCATGGCTAAAAACAGGTACACAGCCTACCAGCATCCATCTTATGAACTTGAGAAGCAGCTGGTAATGTACATCCAAAAGATGGATATGAAGGAGAGCCTTGATATTTTAAAGAAGATAAATACTGTTGAAAGGGCGGAACTTTCCAAAAATCCTCTTCACTCCATCAAATATTCCTTTATAGGTTCATGCACTATTTTCACAAGAGCCGTTATAAGCGCCGGATTGGATTCTGAAACTGCATTTGCACTGAGCGATTATTATATAAATCTTGTCGACAAGGCCAATAGCAGAAATGAGGTCCAGGAGTTGGAATACAAGATGCTGGAGGATTTTATAAAAATATTGAAATACTACAAGGAATATATATATAATCCTTTGATAAACCATGTTATATACTATATAAAGAAAAATATAGAAAATAAGATGACTCTAAAAGAGATAGCATCTTTTGCAAATGTGCACCCCAATTATCTTTCGTATGCCTTTAAAAAGGAAGTCGGTAAGACTTTGATTCAATATATAAATGAGAACAAGATAGCTGCAATCAAACAATGCCTCGCTAATTCCAATCTAAGCATAAATGAAATAAGCTATGTTTTTAATTTCAGCAATGTCACATATTTTTGCCGTTTCTTTAAAAAGCACACGGGCATCACGCCCATGAATTATAAAAAAAATTTGTTGTATACAGAGGGCCGTTAGATTTTATTGCTACTGTGAAAAAGATATATCTGTCGGCGGCTATCTTGCCATGATAGAGACGGCAAGGGAATGCAGAAGGCAGCGTGTAAAAAATCTTCGCCTGCATATGCTATAATAAAAGATAGAAAAATCGATATGTTTTAAACTGTAATTTTGGGAATGGAAGAGGGCTTGAGAATGCATAACTATCTTACTCAAGAAGCAATAGATAAAATGAAAAAGGAAATAGAATATCGCAAAGTGGTGCTCAGATATAAGATACTTGAGGATGTAAAAGAGGCCAGGGCTCAGGGCGACCTCAGCGAAAATTTTGAATATAAAGCTGCTAAAAAGGAAAGAGGCAAAAATGAAAGCAGGATAAGATATCTTGAAAAGATGATAAGGACGGCTAAAATTATTGAAGATTCAACGGCTGCAAATGAAGTAGGGATAGGCAAGACCGTATCTATAAGATTTTTAAACGATAATGAGGTTGAAGAATTTAAAATTGTAACCACAGTTGAAATCGATCCTTTAAATAATAAGATAAGCATCGAGTCGCCTTTAGGACGTGCTATTTACAAGCATAAGGTAGGAGACGAGGTCAAAGTTCAATCCATAGACGGCGAGTACACTGCCAAAATAGAAAATGTAACCGTAAAATGATTTTTTATATATCGCGAGGGATGCTGCACAATGAATTATTTTAGTTGTGCAGCATCCCTTTATTATTTG
>CALCDS010000272.1 GCA_937900065.1 uncultured Clostridiaceae bacterium
ATATTTTAACAGAGCTCAAACTTATGCCCTTTAAAAAGCACCACATGATAAAGCAAATATTTAACATGTCAAAGCAGAAAAATTTTTTGGCATGTTTTTTTAATGTGAAATAGTGCTTGCAGATTTCAATCATATATTCTTAAATTCACATTATATACTGTTAAAATACATCTTATTACTGTTATTGTTGAATCAATGAATGTTAAGTAGTATAATGAACTTGAATTTGGAAAGGAGTTTGGTTTTATGAATGACGATATTTTGAATCTTGACCAAGCGATTGAATTTTTAGGTGTAAGTGAAAAAACAATGATAAAACTGCTTCGTGAAGAACACATTCCTGCCCGTAAAATCGGCCGTGAGTGGCGTTTCAGCCGGGAGGCCCTGATTAAATGGCTCGCCTTAGGGGATTCCATGGATTATATCAACCAGAATGAGCGATACATGGTCTCAAAAGACATTTTAGGCACACCGTCTGTGTTGTTTGGCAAAATCAATGAATCCTTAACCGCACTAAAAGAGAATGACACCAATATAAAAGTTTTATTGCAAGAGCTGGACAGGAACATAATCATACCCGATGAATCCACACTTCGCATCAGCTATAAACAGCAAAGAGAAGTTGAAAAACTTGAATTTAAGATTTTTTGGAGCCAGCACGATGAATAAAAGTTAAAACTCAATTTAGAAGTGAAATCTAATTAGATTGGATATTTAGAAGTTTGATATGGAAAATTTCACAAATATACTATCATTTATTGGAGATGATATGAATGTGGCTTTTGTATGCTTTCGGATCATCCCTGTTTGCAGGAATGACGTCCATTTTAGCTAAAATCGGTATCAAAAATACTGACTCCGACTTAGCAACAGCGCTTCGCACAATCGTTGTACTTTTATTTTCATGGCTCATGGTTTTCATTGTAGGCTCGCAGCATATCATAGGCACGATATCTAGTCGCAGCCTTGTATTCCTTATACTTTCAGGCTGCGCTACCGGCGCATCCTGGCTTTGCTACTTCAAAGCCCTGCAGCTTGGAGATGTAAATAAAGTGGCTCCAATCGATAAGAGCAGTACTATACTTACAATCATACTGGCTTTTTTGTTTTTAGGAGAAAAGCCCAGCATATGGATGGGATTTGGGATCGTGCTGCTTGCAGCAGGCACCTACCTCATGATACAAAAACGTGAGTCGAAACATTCAGACGCCAAAAGCAAATCATGGTTTTTTTATGCCGTCTTATCCGCCGTATTTGCTGCATTGACCTCTATACTCGGTAAAATCGGAATACAAGGGATAGAGTCAAATTTAGGTACAGCGATCCGAACCATAGTCGTATTGATCATGGCATGGGGAATCGTTTTGTTTCGAAAAAAGAATGCTCTCATAAAATCCATTGACAAAAAAAGCTGGATATTTATCACGTTATCAGGATTTGCAACCGGCTTGTCTTGGCTTTGCTATTACCGCGCGCTGCAGGAGGGAAAAGCCAGCCTGGTCGTACCGATCGATAAATTGAGTATTGTAGTCACAATTGTATTTTCCCGTATATTTCTCAATGAAAAACTTTCAAGAAAAGCCTTTGTCGGTTTGCTGTTGGTCATATCAGGGACAATGCTATTGTTGTTTTAAAAGAGAAGCTGCATGATGGGCGTAAGTATGCCTATCAGCCCTCCCAGGAGGGCGCCCATCCATGTTATGGCTTTGAGTTCCTTATCCGCGATTTCTATTATGATCTCTTCTGCAAAAACAACATCAAAGCTGTTGATCTGATGTTCAACAATTTCAGGTATGTCGAGCAGCTTTATAAAATCAGGCAGTTTGCTTTTTATAAAATCATCAAATATATTTTTAAATGCATCAACCAAAATAAAGTTTTTATCATCCCCTATATTTTCAAATATGGATGAGGCCGGCCGGTTTAAAATATTTTCAATAATATCATGGATCATTGAAGATATCCTATCTTGCACCATTTTAGATTCAATAGCAGAGTCAACCCTCTCTAAAATCAAATCAAAAAGCTTGCCACAAGCATCCTCACTTAGGACCCGCTTTGATATTTTTTGCGTCATATTAGATATAGCTTCTGTCCTATCATCCTGTGGAATACTCGATACGATATCACACACTTTGCTTTGAAGAAGCTTATCTAATGAAGTTGTCAAAATCAATATTATGCTTTTACTGTTCTTGGAATCATCTACATATTTTTGAATCGATTCAAAAAATTTATCTGCCACAGATTCAGGATTTAAAAATAGAGCAACTATTTTGCCGGTGCTTTGCGAAACCATATCAGCGATCAAGTTTTTGATCCTCATCTTTATTACAGGACTATCAAGCACCTTTTTAAATACTCCTACAATCTTTTTATCATTTTTGATTATGTACTCTTTTATTGCATTTATTACGGTTTCAGGAATTGCTTCATTTAAACTTCTTTCATCGCTTTCAAGTTTATCCATATCATTATTCAGCATTTTGGCAAACTCTACTTTCAAATCTTCCGGCAGATCAATATTGCATACACTCTTTCCTGTTCCATCTTTTAAATCCTTTCCGTCCAAGCTGCCAAATAGAAACTCTCCAGCCATTGATTTGAGTTTTGATTTGAATTCATCATCTTTTATACGGGAGTATATGAATTTAAAAATCATTGTTTCAATATAATCAATGGTTTTGTCATAACTTTCTCCCAAAATATCTGCTGCAAGTTCTTTTATGGATTTGCCGCTTTTGCAGAAATTGTTTTTATTATCGTCAATCCATTCATTTACATATTTTTTGACTCTTTCACTAAAGAGGGCCTCCGATAATACTTCAGGTGACAAAAGGTGCACTCCCACGGCCTCTCCTATGCTCTTTGCAATCCGCGCCATCTCTTTAGGAATCAACCCTGGAGTAAAGGGCAGTCTCACGCCTAAAATTCTTTTTTCTTTATAAGGCCTAAAAAGCATCCTGATTGCCAGCCAGTTGGTAATGTATCCAATAACCGCTCCTATAAAAACAGGCACTATGAATTCCATATTATGCTCCTCTTACTTTCTTATACTCGTTTTTTATCCTCTATATAGCATGTATTTAAATCTTAAACTTAATCAAAGTTCATGTCAATTCGTCATAATGTTGCCGTGAAAATTAGAACCATCACATTTATAAAACCGTCTTTCACATTAGAACTTAAAAAGTGTTCACGCCTCACTTGGATTGCTCAAAATCAACATTATAACG
>CALCDS010000273.1 GCA_937900065.1 uncultured Clostridiaceae bacterium
CACTTGGATTGCTCAAAAAATCAACACTAAACTTTAACATAACCTTTTTAAAATAAATCATCTATATATTGCTATGCAAAAATAGTATCATATAATTAATAAGATAATAAAATTCTTATCGGAATGTACAAACTGGGCATTAAAGGAGAGGTAAACGTGTATATAATAGCAGGTCTGGGAAATCCGGGCAAGGAATATGAAAATACAAGGCATAATACAGGGTTTAGCGTTATAGATTATATTGCACAGAAAAATAATATAAATATAAGCAAAACAAAATTCAAGGGAATATACGGCGAGGGCAATATAGGCAATGAAAAGGTCATGCTTCTAAAGCCCCAGACCTATATGAATTTAAGCGGTCAAAGCATACTGGATGCAGTCCAGTTTTATAAGATAAATGTTGAAAATCTTATCGTGATATATGATGACGTAAGTCTGCCGCTGGGAAGGATCCGGATAAGGCCTTCGGGAAGCGATGGAGGCCATAACGGAATCAAGTCCATAATATATTTGCTTGAAACCGATTGTTTCCCAAGATTAAGGGTCGGCATAGGAGAGCCTGGTGTTGATATAATAAACTATGTGCTGGGGCGGTTTAGCAGCGACGAGCATAAAATACTGGATGATGTCATAAAAGTAGCTGCAGATGGCGTGGAGGCCATCGTAAATTTTGGAGTGGATCAAGCAATGAACATGTATAATGGTTATAAGCATGAGCTGCTTCTTGAAAATGAATAAATATTATTCGATAATGTTAATAATATGGAGGATAAGTTTAATTTAAAACTTGGCTCATTATAAAAAGCAGAACCTGAAGATGTGATCTTCAGGTTAATATGCTATTGTCTAAAGATGGGGTGTTTCAATGAATGGATTAATAAAACCTTTAATGAAAATGGATGAATTCAGGCGTTTGCTTGACGATTATGATAGAGGTTTAAGCCCTATTGGGGTCTATGGCTTATCCGAGTCTCATAGATGCCATGTCGCTTTTTCGATCTTTGACCATATTAAAAAACCGGTAGTATTTATAACTTATAATGATCTTGAAGCCAAAAAAATATACGAGGACCTGTCCTTTTTTACACGCAGCGTCTGCTACATGCCTTCAAGAGAGGTGCTTTTCTACGATATTGAAGCTGTAAGCTCTGATATAACATCCGAAAGATTGAAAGCCATAAAAAGGATACTAAAGGGCGATGCCGCGATAATTGTAACCCCTATTGATAATATAATTCATAAATATATAGATCCTGATATAATGAAAAAATATAGTGCAAGTCTTAAAGTCGGAGATACTATAAACCTTGAGGACTTGATAAATACTTTTATAATCTCGGGTTATGAAAGGGTCGGCATGATCGAGGGCAGGGGCCAGTTCAGTATAAGAGGCGGGATAGTGGATTTCTATCCTTTAGTATCGGATGCGCCCTATAGAATAGAGCTCTTTGACGATGAAGTGGATTCCATAAGACAGTTTGACTTGCTGTC
>CALCDS010000274.1 GCA_937900065.1 uncultured Clostridiaceae bacterium
GTGAACAGGCGAAACGGGATGCTCAAAAAATCAATACTATACTTTAACATAGCCTAACTTTAAGGGGGATGATGTAAGGTTGCATCCCCCAAAGTTTTTTAAAATATTCATTGCTTTGGAGAGTGTAATTATGTCTTTTTTATTTTGGAAAAGAAAAGATAGACAACAAAGCTTGTATGAAAAAATAGATTTAAAAAGGGTCCCAACCCATGTGGCCATAATAATGGATGGAAATGGAAGATGGGCTAAGAGCAGGAATCTTCCAAGGGTGATTGGACACAGAGCCGGAGTCGAAGCTATAAAGGAAATCGTAAAAGCATCTTCAGAATTGGGGGTGAAGGTGCTTACATTATATGCGTTTTCAACGGAAAATTGGAAGCGGCCCGCTGATGAAGTGAGCAGTTTGATGAAACTGCTTGTAGAATTCTTAAGAAAAGAAACAAAAGAACTTGACGACAATAATGTAAATATGAGGTGCATAGGCGATATAAGCAAGCTTCCGGTAACTTGTCAGCAAGAGCTTCACAAGTCATTTGATATCACTTCAAATAATACCGGATTGATATTGAATATTGCTTTAAATTATGGCGGCAGGGCTGAAATAGTAAACGCCGTAAAAGCCATATCTAAAAGGGTCAAAGATGGGACCCTCAAGATCGAGAACATCGATGAAAATACGATATCAAGTTTTCTATATACATCCAAACTTCCGGATCCGGATCTCATAATAAGGCCTAGCGGAGAATTAAGATTAAGCAATTTTCTGCTGTGGCAGGGTGCATACTCGGAACTTTGGTTTTCAAATATCAACTGGCCCGATTTTGACAGGGAGAATTACTATCGGGCGATAATCGATTACCAGAAGAGAGACAGGAGATTTGGAGGAATAAAGGATTAGAAGGAAGGTAACGTCAATGCTTTTTAAAAGGGTGGTAAGTGCCTTGATCGGGCTGCCTATTTTATTCTTGTCGGTGCTGATAAGCTCAAGAGTATTCTATATTGCTTTGTGCTTTATTACAGCGATAGGCCTTTTCGAATACTTTTCGGCAGCTGAAAAGGGCGGCTTAAAACCTATGAAATATACAGGGACTTTTGCCGGCATTATGTTGCTTATTCTGATAATGGATAAGGGAAACCATGGTTTGATAATTCCCTTGATTACATTGACAAGCTTTATGCTCCTTGCAATTCCCGTATTCAATAAGAAACACGATTTTGCAAGTTCCGGCGTTACAATGCTTGGCATACTTTATGTACCGCTTTTTTTCGGCTATCTGTACCTTATAAGGTCAATGCCTGGAAACGGCGTATATTTGATATGGTTTGTATTCATAATAGCTTTTCTATCGGATACTTTCGCATACTTTATAGGAAGAAAATTTGGAAAGACAAAATTGTCTCCGAGGGTAAGCCCTAAAAAAACTGTGGAGGGTGCGGTCGGAGGGATTTTAGCGAGCACTCTAGGATGTACCATATACGGAATAGCGCTTGATGCATACATGATTGCAAACATACCCCTCATACATCTGCTTGTTATGGGGGTCGTAGGAAGTATCATTTCAATCATAGGCGATCTTGCCGCATCATCGATAAAAAGAAATGTCGGCATCAAGGATTACGGCAATATCATGCCAGGTCATGGAGGAGTGCTTGACAGATTCGATAGCATACTTTTTGTAGCACCTTTAATATATTATTATATAACCTATGTTTTATAGGATGATCTTATGTGCATCTCAAAGCTTTAATAAGGACAGTGGCGGTATGTGCGGCAATTTATATTTTGATAAAACTTTGCTTGTATTTGCTATCCCCTTTTTTGGTATCTTATATAATAAGCATAATTGTTGAACCTTTGGTAGGGGTGATGACAGATAAATTTAAATTCAACCATACCGTGTCCATAATTTTAGCTTTGATTTTTTTTTGCTGTATTTCTTTTTCAGCCTCTTATTTTTTAATACACAGCATTTATGATGAAACACTAGTCATAATAAAGTACTGGCCGCATTATTATGATTTGTTGAACAATTTCACAAGGAACATATACAATTTTCTAAAAGATAATTTCAATATAATCATCGAAAACCAGGATGCCGCAGTGTTGAACGCGGACAGAATGCTGAATGAACTCATTAAAATATTCGTATACCTTAAGGAGTACATATTAAAAATAATCTATTCCATGCCTGATATAATAATGTATATTTCATTTAGCATCATTGCAACCTTTTTTATAATGAGGGATAAGGATAAGATTTTGCGTTCAACCCGCAAACTGCTGCCGGCCAAAGCGGTAAATATTGCTTCAAAGCTCAATAAAACGGTTATCAATATATTGAGGACGGAATTCATACTCGTATTGATAAGCACGATACAGTTTATATTGGGTTTTATAATGCTACATATTGATTATGCCGTGATTCTTGGAATAATAGCAGGGATTTTGGATATCCTTCCACTTGTGGGACCCGGCATATTGTTCATACCATGGATAATATACAGCTTTGCATGCGGCAAAATTATTTTTGCTGTTTCATTATTATGTCTTTATATTATAATAATAATTACGAGGCAGATACTAGAGACAAAGCTTATGAGCGGAAGACTAGACCTGCACCCTCTTGTTATTTTAATTTCAATATACATAGGCTTGAAATTCTTTGGAGTGCTCGGAGCGATTTTAGGGCCTGTAATTGCAGCAACTCTGAAGATGGTGTATTTGGAAAGCCTGGATTAGGAGCAGATTGACGTGAAAAATATATCGATATTGGGTTCAACGGGTTCCATAGGAACTCAGGCTCTGGATGTCATAAGGCATAACCGGGGAAAATTTAATGTTGTGGGTTTAAGCGCAAACAAAAATATAGAACTTCTATATAAACAGATAATCGAGTTTAAACCAAAACTAGCCGCGGTTTTTGATCAAGACAGTGCGGTAAATTTAAGCAAAATGCTTAAAGGCACTAAAACTGAAGTCACATGCGGAATGGATGGGCTGATAGCAGCAGCCGAGATGGATGATGCTGATACGATTTTGACATCGGTTGTTGGAATGGTAGGATTGGTGCCTACCATAAGCGCGATAAAGAAAAACAAAGAAATTGCATTGGCAAACAAAGAGACGCTTGTTGCCGGAGGAAGCATTGTAAAAGAGGCTCTAAAAAAATCCAGCGCAAAGCTTGTTCCTGTGGACAGCGAGCATTGTGCAATTTTTCAGTGCCTTCAGTCTTCAAGCAGCAAAGATGAAGTAAAAAGGCTTATACTTACTGCATCCGGGGGCCCGTTTAGGGGGAAAAAGAGGGATGAACTTGAATGGGTGACCCCTCAAATGGCTCTGAAGCATCCCAATTGGAACATGGGCAAAAAAGTCACAATAGATTCGGCAACGCTCATGAACAAGGGACTTGAAGTCATTGAAGCCCACTATCTTTTTGAAATGGATTTTGATAAAATAGATGTTGTTATACATCCTCAAAGCATAATACATTCTATGGTTGAATACAGGGACGGCTCGGTAATGGCGCAGCTTGGAGTCCATGATATGAGAAATCCTATATTATATGCCCTGGGCTATCCTGAAAGGCTTAATACGGCCCTTGAGGGGCTCGACTTTACCAAGCTTGATAAACTCACTTTTGAAAAACCTGATTATGAAAGTTTCAGGAGCCTGAAGCTGGCATATCAGGCCGGAGTCGAGGGAGGCACGATGCCGACTGTATTGAACTGCGCAAATGAAGTTGCGGTGGATATGTTCTTAAAGGGCGTTATAAAGTTTACAGACATACCTGAAATAGTCGACAGGGCTATGATGGAGCATGAAAACATAAGCCATCCGACGCTTGAGGACATTTTGCACACTGACAAGGTATCCAGGAAAAAAGTGTATGATAGATTAAAGGTGGTGAAGCAATGACAACAATACTTGCTGCGATATTCGTATTTGGGCTTCTGATAATAGGCCATGAATTCGGCCATTTTACAGTAGCAAAATTGTCGGGCATAAAAGTGCTTGAATTTTCGTTTGGAATGGGACCTAGGATTTTGAAATTCAAAAAAGGAGACACCGAATATTCATTGAGAATATTCCCGATAGGCGGTTTTGTAAGGATGCTCGGAGAAGATGAACAGGTGGATGATCCCAGGTCGTTTAGCTGTAAACCTGTTTTGGCACGCATGGCTACAGTTGCCGCAGGACCTATAATGAATGTTATAATTTCAATTTTGATATTTGCAGGAATAGCAATGGCTGTCGGCTATGCAAAGCCTGTTGTCAAGAGTTATCCTGATAAACCTAAAAGCAATCCAAACATTGTGTATCCCGTTGAGTCGGCGGGAATAAGGCCGGGGGATAAAATAGTAGAAGCAAACGGCCGCAGCGTTTTGACTTATGAGGATTTTAAGCTGTTCATGTATCAAAACGGCGGAAAAACATTCGATATGACTGTAAAGAGGGGCAATCAGAAAATAACAAAATCAATTACCCCGATATACATCAGCGAGTATAATATGTATATGGTCGGAATCGATCCTGTTTTTGAAAAAGCTTCTTTGTTTGAAGGATTACAATATGGCACATTTAATACCTGGTCGCTCACAAAACAGATGTTTTCAGCCCTAGGAGGGCTCATAACCGGTGCGACTTCAACGAATGATTTAAGCGGTCCTGTTGGTATAATAAGGTATACCGGAGAAGTTGCAAAGCAAGGATTTGCAAACCTTTTGGTATTCACATCGCTGCTCAGCATAAATCTTGCTTTGATGAATTTGATTCCATTTCCTGCTCTTGACGGGGGCTGGGTGCTTTTATTGCTCATAGAAGGGATAAGAGGCAAAAAGCTTGACCCTAACAAAGTAGGGATGCTCAATTTCGTAGGCTTTGCATTTCTTATATTGCTGACCGTGTTTGTGACATTTAAAGATGTAATGAAATTAAACATATTTTAGCTGGTGAGAATGTGGAAAGAAGAAAAACGCGAAAAGTAAGGCTGGGGAATGTATGCATAGGCGGCATGTGTCCTATAACCGTGCAGTCAATGACCAATACCGATACAAGGGATGCTTCCTCCACAATAAATCAAATAAAAGAGCTTGAAAAAGCTAAATGCGATATTGTAAGGGTTGCCGTGCCTGACATGCAATCGGCTGATGCCATACGCATGATAAAAAATAACATTCACATCCCCTTGGTTGCCGACATACATTTTGATTACAGGTTGGCAATAGCTTCTATTGAGAACGGCGTTGACGGAATCAGAATAAATCCCGGCAACATAGGGAGCGAAGAGAAGATAAAGAGTGTAATTGATGCTGCCAAATATAAAGGCATACCCATAAGGATAGGCGTAAATTCCGGATCGCTTGAAAAGGATATTTTAAGCAAATACGGCAAAGTGACATCAGAAGGGCTTATAGAGAGTGCTCTAAGGCATGTGAGCATACTTGAGAAATATGGATTTTATGATATCGTGATATCCATAAAATCGGCTTCAGTACCTATGATGATCGACTCGTACCGTCTGATATCGCAAAAAGTTGATTACCCGCTCCATCTCGGCGTTACCGAAGCCGGAACAAAAGAGATTGGGACCATAAAATCCTCAATAGGCATAGGAACGCTCCTATCTGAGGGAATCGGCGATACCATAAGGGTGTCTCTGACAGGAAACCCTTTGGATGAAGTAAAAGTCGGCAGACATATACTAAAATCTCTGGGAATCATAAAAGACGGGATCGACTTTATATCATGCCCGACATGCGGCAGAACCGACATAGATTTAATCAAAATCGCCGGTGAGGTCGAGAAAAGACTGGAAGGCATTGATAAGAATATAAAGGTGGCTGTGATGGGATGCGTTGTAAATGGTCCCGGAGAAGCCAGAGAAGCCGATATAGGGCTTGCAGGAGGCCATAAGGAATGCTTGATATTCAAAAAAGGCAAGCCTATAAGAAAAGTCCCGGAGGATATGGCTGTTGATGAACTGATGAAGGAGATAAACAATCTATAGTAAAATTAAAAAGGTTTGGGAAGAATAGAACAGAGAACCATCTGTTCTATTTTTATGCTAAAATATACTATGTGGCAAAGGCAAAGTTATAAATCCTAGTTTAAACACTTTGCACTCCGGGAGGATGCCAATGAAAGTCAATGCAATTATACCGGCTTTTAATGAAGAAAAAACAATCGGTGATATCATAGGAACTTTAAAGGAAGTAGACTACATATCAGGCATAACGGTTGTAAGCGACGGTTCTAGAGACGGCACTGCAGAAGTTGCCAAGTCAATGGGAGCCGATGTGATAGATCTTGATGAGAATATAGGAAAGGGCGGCGCCATAAAGATTGGCATTGAAAAGTCCACGGGTGATATAATACTTCTTTTAGATGCTGATCTGATAGGCCTTAAAAGAGAACACATCGTGAATTTGATAGAGCCTGTAATGATGAATGAAGCCGACATGACGCTCGGGATTTTTGCCCGCGGAAGGCTTTCCACAGATCTGGCTCAAAAAATTTCACCATATCTTTCAGGGCAGAGGGCTCTTAAAGGTGATTTGGCAGATGATATTTTAAAACTGGATATTTCAAGATATGGAGCTGAAATCGTGATGACCAGGTATGCTATCAGAGAGAATAAAAGGATAAAGATTGTGAGCTTGTATAATGCAACCCATTATACAAAAGAGGAAAAGCTTGGACTTGCAAAGGGTTTTGCAGCAAGAATGAAGATGTACTGGGACATTGTGAAGTGCTTGAAGAATTGAGAGGGGGGCTTTTATGTCAAAGAATCTAAGTGAAGTTTTAGAAGGAGTAGATATTGACAAAAACATCAAAACATTGATACCGCATATTGAAATCGTCAAGGTCTCGGTAAACAGGAGAAGCAAAAAGTGGAACGTATATATAAAATCTGTCTGCCCTATAAGCTCAAATGTCATGGATGCAATAAAATCAATGATAAAATATAAATATTCGATAGATAACGATATAAACATAATATGTGAAAACAGCGCCGAGAGTCAAAACGAGGTTTCAAAAATCGATACTGATGATGTTATAAAACACATATCGACGATGTTTCCCTCTGCCGGAGGCTGGATAAAGAATTCAGAAACAATGGTTGAAGGCAATGATTATGATTTTATACTTTGGACGGAATTTGGAGTAAAATTTCTTCTTTCAAAAGGCTGTGACAAGCTCATGGAAGGGTACATCAGTGAGAAATACAACAGAAAAGTGCATGTCAATATTATGTACAAGGAAAAGAAAGGCTTCCAAAAAGAGTATTGCAGCGAAAAGAAAAAAGAGGATGAAAGCTTAATATCAAAGCTTATAAAGTCCCGTCCATCTGCAAAAAATGAAAGTGCAAAAGAGAGGACCAATTCATATATACTTGGAAGAAGGATTGATGAAGAGATTGCCCCGATAAAAAGCTTGAACGAAGCTTCAGGGCGGGTAACAATCGAGGGCGATGTTTTTGATGTAAAAATCATAGTAACAAGAAACAATAAAACAATAATAAGCTTTAATATTACTGATTATGAAGGTTCAATCACGGTAAAGGTTTTTACGAGCGATAAAAACTGTGAATTTCTAAAGGATTCCATAAAGCCGGGAGCAAGATTTAAGGTAAGGGGCGATGCCTCATATGACAGGTATGCAAGGGAAGTCGTAATGCTGGCATCAGACATACAACAGGTCCCGGCAATCCTCAGGGAGGATGATGCTCCGCAAAAAAGAGTTGAATTGCACCTTCACACTCAAATGAGCAGCATGGACGGGATAAGTTCGGCATCAGACCTCGTAGAGACTGCGGCAAGATGGGGGCACAGGGCTGTTGCCATAACAGATCATGGAGTTGTACAAGCTTTTCCTGAGGCTGCCGAGGCTGCAAAGAAAAATAATATAAAGGTAATATACGGCGTGGAATCATATCTTGCAGACGATGGTGCTCCGATCGTATTAAACGCCAATGATATGGATATCTCGGGTGAATATATTGCACTCGATATAGAAACTACAGGGCTTTCATCTTCAAATGACAGGATAATCGAAATAGGCGCAGCCAGGATAAGGAATGGCAATGTGGTTGAGGAGTTTAATGAGCTTATTGATCCTGAAATACCGATTCCTGAAAATATAGTGCAGCTTACCGGAATCGACGATACCATGGTATCCGGCAAGAGAAAGATAAACGAAGTGCTTCCGGATTTTATAAATTTTGCTAAAGATGGAGTATTGGTTGCCCACAATGCCAAATTTGATATAGGATTCATCAAAAAAAACTGCAGGGAGTTGAATATAGAAATAAATAACCCTGTTATTGACACACTCACGCTATCCAAACTGCTGTTTCCAAACCTAAAGCGGTATAAGCTCGATGTCGTGGCAAAACATCTTGGAATAAGCCTAAAGAACCATCACAGGGCAGTGGATGATGCCGTGTGTGCCGGAAACATTCTTATAAAATGCATTGATATCATGAAGGATAAGAATGTAAAGACTATTTCAGATATAAACAAATTGTTTAAGGGCAAGCAGGACTTCAAAAAGATGAATACATACCACACCGTGCTCCTTGTTAAAAACCATGAAGGGCTTTTAAACCTGTATAAGCTTATTTCAATATCGCATTTGAATTATTTTTATAGAAAGCCCAGAATTTTAAAAAGCGTGCTTGAAAAATACCGTGAAGGCATAATAGTCGGTTCAGGATGCCAGGCCGGGCTGCTGTATCGTGAAATATTAAATGGAGCAAGCGACAGCGAGCTTGCCGACATTGTCAGGTTCTATGATTACCTTGAAATACAACCGCTCGGAAACAATGAGTTTATGGTAAGGGAGAATATTGTTGACAGCGAGGATACTCTCAAAAAAATCAACATGAGGATACTCAAGCTTGGCAAAAAATATAACAGGCCTGTGGTTGCAACAGGGGATGTGCATTTTCTAAATCCGCACGACGAGATTTTCAGAAGGATATTGATGCACGGCCAGGGCTATGAAGATGCCGACAATCAGGCTCCATTGTATTTTAAAACGACTGATGAAATGCTTGAAGAGTTCTCTTATCTGGGAAAGGATAATGCATATGATGTCGTTGTAAAAAATCCCAATATGATTGCCGATATGATAGAGAATATAAAACCGATACCTGATGAGACATTTCCTCCAAAGATAGACGGAGCAGATGAAGATATTAAAAATATGTCCATAAAAAGGGCACATGATATATACGGCGAAAAACTACCTGAAATAGTTGAAAAGAGGCTGGACAGGGAGTTAAGTTCAATCATAAACCATGGGTATGCCGTGCTGTATCTTATAGCGCAAAAGTTGGTTTCCAAATCAGTGCATGACGGCTATCTGGTAGGTTCGAGGGGATCTGTGGGCTCATCTTTCGTAGCGACTATGTGCGGCATAACCGAGGTAAATCCTCTGCCTCCGCATTATGTATGTCCTGATTGCAAATACTCTGAATTCATAACCGATGGTTCATATGGTTCAGGTGCCGACATGCCTGATAAAACATGTCCTAAATGCGGGTGCAAGCTCAAAAAGGATGGGCATGACATACCATTTGAAGTTTTTCTGGGCTTTGAAGGGGATAAAGAGCCTGATATCGATCTTAATTTTTCAGGTGAATATCAGCCGATAGCGCACAAATATACTGAGGAACTTTTCGGGAAGGGACATGTTTTCCGTGCAGGAACGATAGGCACGATTGCTGAAAAAACAGCATACGGGTTTGTAAAAAATTATCTTCAGGAAAAGAACATATACGCAACCCAGGCTGAAATCGATAGGCTGACAAAAGGATGCACAGGCGTAAAAAGGACTACCGGACAACATCCGGGAGGAGTAATGGTGGTTCCAAGGGACAACGAAATATATCAGTTTACTCCAGTACAGCATCCTGCTGATGATGTAAACTCAAATATAATAACCACCCATTTTGATTACCATTCCATAAGCGGAAGATTATTAAAGCTCGATATACTCGGGCATGATGACCCTACGGTGATAAGAATGCTTCAGGATCTGTCTGGAATAGATCCTAAGACCATACCAATAGGCGATAAAAAGGTTTTAAGCCTTTTCACATCTCCTGAGGCGTTAGGGGTGACAAAAGAGGATATAGACTGTGAGGTCGGAACGCTCGGGCTTCCTGAATTCGGGACCAAATTTGTAAGGCAGATGCTGGTCGATACAAAGCCTAAGACATTTGCAGAGCTGGTCAGGATAAGCGGGCTTTCACACGGTACGGATGTATGGCTCAATAATGCGCAGGAATTGATTAAAAATGGTACGGCCACATTGAAAGAAGTAATATCTACAAGGGATGACATAATGCTGTACCTGATCAAAAAGGGAATGAAGCCTAAAAGCGCTTTTACGATAATGGAAAGAGTAAGAAAGGGAAGAGGCCTAAGGGACGAGGATATTGATGAGATGAAACAAAGCGGCGTGCCTCAATGGTATATTGATTCTTGCCAAAAGATAAAATATATGTTTCCTAAGGGCCATGCGGTTGCATATGTCATGATGGCCATGAGGATAGCGTATTTTAAAGTATATATGCCCCTGTATTATTATGCTGCCTACTTTTCGATAAGGGCCGATCAGTTTGATGCGGATATAATTTCAAAGGGAGAAAACGCTGTAAAGGATAAGATCTCAGAAATAGAGAAACAGGGAAATGATGCTTCCCAAAAGGATAAAGAACTTTTAACGATACTTGAGATTGCATATGAGATGTATAAAAGAGGATTTAAATTTTACAATGTGGATATTTACAAATCCGATGCCGTAAAATTTTTAATAAGGGATGACGGCCTCTTGCCTCCTTTGAATTCTTTGCAAGGGCTTGGCGTAAATGCCGCCAAAAATATAGCGCGGGCCAGGGAGGATGGAGAGTACATATCGATTGAAGATTTAAGGACAAGGGCAAAAGTGTCAAAAACCGTTGTAGAGATATTGAAAAATCACGGATGCTTAAAAGGTATGCCCGAAACCAACCAGCTTACACTATTTTAAACTTGAAAAGATTGCAAATAGATGTTATAATATCTCTGTGTTTGACAAGATAATGAATTTTGCTTAAAGAGTGGGTTTTTCCCACTCTTTAATGTTAATACTGTATTAATTGAAAGTTTGATGAATATAACTTATGCAGTATTGTCCGTAAAGTCATGGCGTAGAATAATGGATATACATATTACAAAAAATAAAGTTTGTGAATGTTCAAATGCACAGAAAGCTATTGCTTATTTAGGAGGGTATATATCATGCCGACCGCGAAAGTTGAACAGACAGTTGAAGATATTGCAAAACCTATAGCTGAGAGTTTGGGGATTGCGCTTATAGATGTAGAGTATAGAAAAGAAGGAAAAAATCATGTGCTTAGGGTAACAATCGATAAGCCTGAGGGAGTTACTATTGAAGACTGTGAACACATGAGCCGGGAGCTTGATGTAAAGCTCGACGAAGCGGATCCCATAGAGGAAAGTTACAGCCTTGAGGTGCAGTCTCCCGGAGAGAGAACATTGAGAAGGGACAGCGAATTTGAATATTTTAAGGGAAGAGATGTTGAAGTCAAATTATATTATGCCATAGACGGCCAAAAGTTATATGATGGGAAACTCTTGGGGTTAGAAAAAGATAACATAGCAATAATGCTGAATGACGGGTGTGAAAAAAGTTTTGACAGGGAAAAAGTATCCAGCGTAAGATTGAAAATTAATTTTTAAAGGAGGTCTTAAATATGAATGGGGAATTTATTGAAGCAATGGCTCAATTAGGAAGAGAAAAAGGCATAAAGCCTGAAATATTGCTGGAAGCTCTTGAGTCGGCCCTCATATCAGCTTATAAAAAGAACTTCGGCACAGCGCAAAATGTTAAAACTGTAATAAACCGTGATACTGGAGATGTCCATGTCTATGCACAGAAAACCGTGGTAGACGAAGTTTATGACAATCTTCTTGAAATCAGTATAGATGATGCTCAGAAAATCGATAAAACTTATAAGTTAGGTGATATCGTCGATATCGAAGTTACTCCAAGGAAATTCGGAAGGATTGCCGCACAAACCGCTAAACAGGTTGTGGTGCAGAAAATAAGAGAAGCAGAAAGGAACATAATATACGAAGAGTTTTCCAATAAGGAAAATGACATGGTAGTGGGCACAGTGCTTAGGAAAGATAAACAAAATGTATACATTGATCTTGGAAAAACTGAGGCCATATTAAGCCCGAGCGAGCAGATGCCCAATGAAGAGTATAACTTCGGCGACAGGCTGAAATTATATATTGTGGAGGTCAAAAAAACAAGCAAAGGCCCTCAAATAATCGTGTCAAGGACTCATCCCGGATTATTGAAACGCCTGTTTGAACAGGAAGTCCCTGAAATATTCCAGGGTATCGTTGAAATAAAGGGGATAGCCAGGGAGGCAGGTTCAAGGACCAAAATAGCCGTGTATTCCCATGATGAAAACGTTGATCCCACGGGAGCGTGCATAGGCCAGAAGGGAACAAGGGTGCAGGCTATAGTCGATGAGCTCAAAGGCGAAAAAATCGATGTCATCAAATGGAGCAAATCTCCTGAGGAATTCATAGCTAGTGCTTTGAGCCCTGCAAAAGTGCTTTCGGTTGAGCTAAATGAGGATGAAAAATCCGCAAGAGTGATGGTAATGGACTTTCAGCTGTCTCTGGCAATAGGCAAAGAAGGCCAAAATGCCAGATTGGCAGCTAAACTTACAGGTTGGAAGATAGATATAAAGAGTCAGCCCAATATGGAGACTATCGAAGGCAATGTAGATAATATTGAGGATAAGGGGGATACTGATGCAGAGAGTTAAAAAAATTCCTCTTAGAAAATGCCTGGGATGCCAGGAGATGAAGCCTAAAAAAGAACTCGTAAGGATTGTAAGGGCTGCACATACTGATGAAATAAAGATAGACATTAAAGGAAAGATGGCTGGAAGAGGAGCATATATATGCAGAAATTCGGAATGCTTTGAAAAAGCATATAAAACCAAAAGGATAGAAAAGGCTCTTGAAAGAGAGATAAGTCCTGAAATATATGAGGTGTTGAAGAAGGAGATAGTTCCGGTTGAATGAAAACAAGTTTTATTCGTTCTTAGGAATAATAAAAAAGTCAGGCAATTTGATATCAGGTTACAACATATGTGAAATCGAAATTAAAAAGAACAAATGCAAGCTTATCATAATTGCAGAAGATGCATCTTTAAATACAAAGCGTAAGTTTGTGGAACTCTGTGAAAAGATGAACATTAAATACATTGTATATGGATGCAAGAGGAAACTTGGTATATGCATTGGAAAGGATGAAACATCTGTTATGGGGATCGAAAATGATGATATGTCAAGGGTGGTTTTGGATATGTTGAAATAAGTTTAATAAATACGGGGGTGAAAGACTTGTCAAAATTAAGAGTATATGAACTTGCCAAACAATTAGGCGTTGCAAGCAGAGATATAATAGAATTTTTAAGAGAGTTTAACTTTAATGTAAAGAATCACATGAGTGTCGTGAATGATGAAGCTATAAAGCTTGCATCTGAGTACTTTGATGATAAAAAAGAAGATAAGAAGGAAGATAAAGCTTCAAATGCGCTGGAGCAAGATAATGATTTAGAGGGACTTGAAGAAATTGCACCACTCGGTAAGGTTCCTATTAAAGATGAAAAAGCAAAGAAAGTTTCAAACAAGCAGGTAAAGCGCAAAAATACTAAGAAAACCGATTTCAAAGTTAAGGTGCAGACTGCAGAGAAGGAAGAGAGCAATAAGGAGATATATATAAGAGATGGAATAACGGTAAAGGAATTATCCGAAAAGCTTGGTAAACAAGTCTCTGAAGTTATCAAAAAACTTATAATGATGGGTATCATGGCTAATATAAACCATGAGCTTGATTTTGATACGGCAGAAAAGATAGCTAAAGAATATAAGATTACCGTAAAAAAGGAAGAACCCAAGAGTATTGAGGAGACGATTATAGATGATGCCCCCGATAAAAAAGATGATTTAGTGCCAAGACCGCCTGTGGTTACGATAATGGGCCATGTTGATCATGGTAAGACATCGCTTCTTGACATAATAAGAAAATCCCATATAACGCTTACCGAAGCAGGAGGAATAACACAGCACATAGGAGCCTATACCGTAAACATTAAAGGCAACAAGATAACTTTCTTTGATACGCCGGGCCATGAAGCTTTCACTTCAATGAGAGCAAGAGGGGCTCAGGCTACTGATATTTCAGTATTGGTAGTTGCGGCAGATGATGGTGTAATGCCCCAGACGATAGAGGCTATAAACCATTCCAAAGCAGCAAATGTTCCAATAATCGTAGCCATAAATAAAATAGATAAACCCAATGCAAATGTTGACAGAGTGAAACAGGAACTTGCAGAGCAAGGCCTTGTAGCCGAAGATTGGGGTGGAGATACGATATGCGTGCTGGTTTCCGCAAAAACCGGAGAAGGCATAGACAATCTCCTTGAGATGATACTGCTCGTTGCCGAAATGTCTGAATTGAAAGCAAATCCAAATAGGCTGGCTAATGGAGTGGTAATTGAATCCAAACTTGATAAAGGAAGAGGCCCTGTAGCCACAGTATTGATTAAAAATGGCACTCTAAAGGTTGGCGATCACATAGTAGCGGGAGTTACCTATGGAAAGGTCAGAGCTATGTTTGACGACAAGGGAAAGAGCGTAAGATCGGCCGGGCCGTCAATACCGGTGGAAGTACTGGGATTTAGTGAAATACCTGATGCAGGCGATATCATGAATGCCGTAAAATCTGAAAAGGGAGCAAAGCAGATAGCCGAAAAAAGGATTGCTGCCAACAGGGACAGGATGATAAACGATCCGCACAGGGTAACGCTTGAGAACCTGTTTGACCAGATTGAAGAGGGCGAAATAAAGGAGCTCAACATAATAATAAAAGGCGATGTGCAGGGCTCTGTAGAAGCTCTTGAACAGTCATTGGAGAAGCTTTCAAATGAAAATGTAAAGGTAAAGGTAATCCACGGAGGCGTTGGTGCGATAACCGAATATGATGTTATGCTGGCATCTGCCTCAAATGCCGTAATAATAGGATTTAATGTAAGACCTGATACCAAATCCAGATTGCTTGCTGAAAAAGAAAAGGTCGATATAAAGACATACAGGATAATATATGAAGTAATAGATGATGTAGAGGCTGCAATGAAGGGAATGCTTGAGCCTGAGTTTAAAGAAGTCGTAAGGGGAAGAGCAGAAGTCAGGGCAATATTCAAGGTTTCCAGCATAGGAACGATTGCAGGATGTTACGTCACTGAAGGCAAGATAAATCGATCAAACAATATAAGGGTCATAAGAGACGGCATAGTCATAAATGAGGGAAAACTGGCATCACTAAAGAGGTTCAAAGATGATGTAAAGGAAGTATCCCAAGGTTATGAATGTGGGCTGAATGTAGAAAAATTCAATGATATAAAAGAGGGCGACGTCATAGAGTCCTTTGAAATGGAGCAAGTTGAAAGGACTGAATAGTAAGGGAAACAATCCATGAAATTCGCCAAGTTTTAAATTTGGCTCATTACAAAAAAGGTGGCAGATTATATGAGTTTTGAAAGGGCAGACCGCATTGCGGAAGAACTTAAACGCGAAATAAGCGATTTGATCAGAAATGAAATAAGAGACCCCAGAATAGCTGAATTTACAAGCATAACATCTGTTGAAGTGACAAGGGATTTAAGATATGCCAAAGTGTTTGTAAGTGTGCTTGGAGACGACAAGCAAAAGGATGACACATTATCCGGATTGAAAAGCGCTGCAGGGTTTGTAAGGAGGGAAATAGGAAAAAGGGTGAAATTGAGATACACTCCTGAAATATTATTTGAAATTGACAAATCCATTGAGCATGGCATATATATATCTAAACTCATTGACAAAGTCAACAAGGCAGGGGAAGATAAAAAATGATAGCTTCAAAGATTGCCGGCATGCTTAAGGAAAAGGACAATATTGCAATAGTTTCTCATGTTATGGCTGACGGAGACAGCATAGGCTCTATGCTTGCCCTGTACAATGCTTTAAAGAAAATGAACAAGAATGTGTCTGCATTGACGGGAGATAAGCTTCCAAAGGTCTATTCATTCCTGCCGGGTTTTCAAGATATACGCAATTGTGATTCGCTAAGAGATAAGAATTACGATTTGCTTATAGTCTTGGACTGCGGAAGCTTGGATAGAATAGGCCTTTGCAGCAGCATCAAAGCTGGCATGATAATAAATATAGACCACCATATTACAAATTCGAATTTTGGGGATTTAAATCTGGTGGATGCCAAAGCTTCATCTACCGGGGAAATCGTATATCAGATTATAAAGCTTATGGGCGTTGATATATCTAAGGATGAAGCCGTTTGCTTATATACTGCAATCCTGACGGATACCGGATGTTTCAAATATTCCAATACAACATTGGCCACCCATCAGATTGCAGGGGATCTTATAACTTACGGCTTTGACTTCGGGAAAATACACGATATGGTATATAGCAATTATGAATACGATTGCCTAAAGCTTTTGGGAAAAGCTTTATCGAGTCTGCAGCTTTATGAAGGCGGCAGGATTGCTTTGATGGAGCTTTTATATGACGATTTTAAAGGAATAAACTTGGAAGATATAAGTACATCCGAGTTTATAGATTATGCGAGGGATATAGGAACTGTAGAAGAAGCTGCCTTTATAAAGGAAACATCTTTAGGTGAATTCAAAGTAAGCTTCAGGTCTAAAAGAATTGTGGATGTCAGAGCAATTTGCGAAAAATATGGAGGCGGCGGTCATATAAGAGCGGCAGGATGTACGATTACAGGGGATTTGAAATATGTAAGGGATACTGTAATAAATGAAATGAAAAAAGCTTTAAAGGATGAGATGGTTTGAACGGAATATTGAATATACTTAAACCTCCATTTATGACTTCGCATGATGTTGTATCATATATAAAAAAACTGCTGAATGTTAAAAAGGCAGGGCATACCGGAACCCTTGATCCTATGGCAGCCGGGGTGCTTCCTGTGACTTTAAACAAAGCAACCAGGATATGTGAGTACCTTGTAAATGATAAGAAATCCTACAGGGCGGAAATGAGCCTTGGGTTTAGGAGCGATACTTTAGATAAGTGGGGAAATGTTGAATCGCTGCCGTCTGCCGCGATTTCAAAAGATCTGTTGATAGATACCTTAAAAAAATTTGAAGGCGAGATATATCAAACGCCTCCAATGTATTCTGCTGTCAAAGTTGGGGGAAGAAAGCTCTATGAACTTGCAAGAGAAGGTATAGTGGTCAAAATAGAACCTAGAAAAGTTTACATACATGAAATAAAGCTTGTAGATTTTAAAGGCTCTAATGTGATGTTTGATGTCACTTGCTCTAAAGGAACATACATAAGATCACTTTGCAGCGATATCGGCAAGTGTTTAGGAAGCGATGCGGTGATGACGTTTTTGATAAGAAGATCAACAGGCCCTTTTAGCATAGATGACTCGATAACATTACATGAACTTAAGGAAGCTGTTGAAAAAGGCAAAGTGAAAAAAATGCTTTATCCAATTGAATACGGACTTTGCAAATACACCAGAGTCTATGTTGATTCAAAAACAGCTCGCAAAGTAAAAAACGGTGTGGGATTTGATATTATGGAAGCCTTGAAATCTGAAATCAGGGAGTTTGATGACATAGTGCTTGTTTTCGACGAGTCAAAAAATTTTATAGCATCGGCCAGAAATGATAAAAACGGTTTCATTAAGATATGCAAGGTATTTTTATAGTCAGCAAAGTTTAAGGATTAAAATTACATTATTGCAGACTTTGCTAAGTTCATCGATATGGACTATCTAATAAGAGGAGATACATATGAGGGTAATACACGGAGACATCGACAAAAGGTTGATAGATAAAGGCACGGCATGTGCTCTTGGCTTCTTTGACGGCGTCCATAGGGGCCATCAAAAATTGATACATAAACTTATTGAAATATCAACTGCATATGGGATAAAAAGCATGGTATTTACATTTAAAAGGCATCCTTTGAAGGTTTTGATGGATCCGAATGCTCCTGAACTTATTACAAGCAATAGAGAAAAAGCCGGCATATTGAAAGAGTTTGGAGTCGATATCGTAAATTTCAATAATGTTGATATGGACTTTTTAAACACTGAACCTGAATTCTTCTTGTCAAATATGATTGACAGGTTCAATGTAAAGGCTATAGTGGCAGGCTTCAATTTTAAATTCGGTCATCTGTGCAGGGGCGATTCAAGCTTTCTTAAAGAATACGGCAGGATAAACAATCTCAATGTGAACATAATAGATCCTATCCGCATCAACGGAATAATCGTAAGCAGCACAGTGATAAGAGAATATATAAAAAACGGGAACATATCTATGGCAAATAAATTTCTTGGAAGATGCTTCTCATTGGAGGGCAGTATAATACACGGCATGGAAAGAGGAAGGAAAATAGGATTTCCAACAGCCAATTTATCGATAGATAAGGATATAATCGTCCCTAAAAATGGAGTCTATATCACTGAAATTGATATAGACGGCACAAAAAAGATGGGCGTAACAAATGTAGGCTATAATCCTACATTCAACAACAGCTATATTTCAATCGAAACCCATATAATAGGCTGCAGCAGAAATGTTTACGGCAAGCATGCAATCATATACTTTCATAAAAGATTGAGGGATGAGAAGGTCTTTAAAGATTTGACCGGGCTCTCAAAGCAGATAGATGACGACAAGCAAAGCGCAATACAATATTTTGAATGTTTAAAGGGCAGTACAAGGAATACCTGATTTTGAATCTTGACAATATAAAATTTAGCTATGTTAAATGATGTTGATTTTTTGAGCAATCCAAGTGAGTGGTGTGAGAGCTTTTGATAAGTTCTTGGTGAAGTTGCCGAAGTGAATCCTAGAACTTTTGCTTGTCTGAACGAAGTGAGTTGCAAAAGTTCTTGATGAACGAGAGCAACGAGCCTTAGAACTTAAAAAGCGTGAACAGGCGAACGTGATGCTCAAAAAATCAACACCTCTGTTAAATGGAGCCTAATTCTTTTATATTTTTCGATAGTCATCTATACAAAACGATATGTTTTTGTTATAATATGTCTGTAGTTTCTAATTAACCGTTTGCTGTGCTGTTCGATTCTCCAGCGATTTGCACGGTTGACGGCGATTTGATTGTTTAAGGAGGTGACAGCTTTGGATAAGGTATTAAAGCAGGAAATAATCAACAAGTATAAGCTGCATGAGGGTGACACAGGTTCACCGGAAGTACAGATAGCTTTGCTTACTGAAAGGATTAACCATTTGAATGATCATCTTAAGATAAACAAAAAGGATCATCATTCAAGAAGAGGTCTTTTAAAGATGGTTGGACAAAGAAGAGGTCTTTTAAATTATCTGAAAGATAAAGATATTGAAAGATACAGGGTTATCATTGACAAACTTGACATCAGGAGATAATACAGAGCGGTCAACAACCGCTCTATTAATTTTGGCAAAACTCAATATTTGTTGTTAACTTTCTAATTTGGGGAAATATATAAACATACAATAAGAATTGAAAGGAGGTAATAGCTTGGTGCATAATTTTCAAACTGAAATCGCGGGGAGAAGACTTGAAGCCGAGATAGGAAAAGTAGGCATGCTTTCCAATGGTGCTGTGATGATTAGGTATGGTGATACTGTCGTATTGGTAAATGCGAATTCATCTCCTGAACCAAGGGAGGGTGTGGACTTTTTCCCTTTAAGTGTTGAATATGAGGAAAGGTTATATTCTGTAGGAAAAATACCGGGTGGATTTATAAAAAGAGAGGGCAAGCCAACGGAGAAGGCTATACTTTCTGCAAGATCAATCGACAGGCCGATCAGGCCGCTTTTCCCGAAGGGTTACAGAAATGACGTGCAAGTGATATGCACTGTTATGTCTGTAGATCCTGACAACCAGCCTGATGTGCTTTCAATAAACGGTGCATCGCTCGCACTTACAATATCAGATATACCTTTTGAAGGTCCTGTGGGAGCCGTTATGGTAGGATATATTGATGGACAATATGTATTGAATCCTGATGCAGCGCAAAGGGATAAAAGCATACTCCATCTTGTAGTTGTTTCAACAAGGGACAGGGTAATAATGATAGAGGCAGGCGCTAATGAAATCGATGAAGACACCATGTTTGGCGCTATCATGTTTGGTTTTGAAAAATGCCAGGACATAATCAAATTCCAGGATGAAATCAGAGCTGAAGTAGGCAAAGAAAAAGTCGTCCCGGAAATTCATCATGTTGAGGAAGAGATAGAAAGTGCGGTCAGGGAATATGCCAAAGATATGGTATGCGATGTCATGCATATACAGGACAGGACCGAGAGGAATGATAAGACCGATGAGATGAAGCAGGATGTGTATGAGCATTTTGCAGAAACTTTTCCTGAAAAAGAAAAGGATATCGATGAAGTTCTTTACGATATGATGAAAGCTGAACTTAGAAGACTTGCTCTGGAGGATGGCAAAAGGGTCGACGGCAGGGCATTTAATGAAGTAAGGCCGATTTCCTGTGAAGTAGGGCTCCTACCAAGGGCACATGGTTCAGCATTGTTTACAAGAGGTCTTACGCAAGTACTGACTGCTACTACGCTTGGAGCGATCGGAGATGTACAGGTGCTTGACGGGCTTGGAGACGAAGAATACAAACGCTATATACATCATTATAATTTTCCACCTTATTCAACGGGCGAGGTAAGGATGGTAAGGGGGCCAGGAAGGCGTGAAATAGGACACGGTGCTCTTGCAGAAAGGGCGCTTGAACCGATGATACCTTCAGAGAATGAATTCCCATACACTATACGCCTGGTTTCAGAAGTTTTAAGTTCAAATGGTTCAACATCACAGGCCAGCATATGTGCCAGCACATTGTCGCTTTTAGATGCTGGAGTTCCGATCAAAGCTCCTGTGGCAGGAGTTGCAATGGGAATGATATCTAACGACGATATGAGCAAATTTAAAATACTGACCGACATACAGGGAACTGAAGACTTTTTTGGAGATATGGATTTTAAAGTGGCCGGAACTTCCAAAGGCATTACGGCGATACAAATGGATACAAAAATACATGGGCTTCCAAAAGATGTTATCCGCGCTACATTGGATAATGCAAGGGAAGGAAGAATATTTATACTCGGCAAGATGAGAGAGTGCATAAGCAAACCAAAGAGTGATCTGTCACCATATGCTCCAAGGATTATAACAACTACCATAGATCCTGATAAAATAAGGGATGTAATAGGTGCAGGCGGTAAAACCATAAATAAGATAATTGCAGACACCGGAGTTAAAATCGATATACAGGATGATGGAAGGATATTCATATGTGCCAATGATACCGAGTCAGGCAAAAAAGCACTGAAGATAATTGATGGGTTAACGCATGATGTTCAAGCAGGTGAAGTATATTTGGGTAAAGTAACCAGGATAATGCCGTTCGGTGCATTCGTCGAGATACTTCCTGGAAAAGAAGGGCTTGTTCATATATCAAAGCTTGCCTTTGAAAGGGTCAACAAGGTAGAAGATGTAGTAAATGTAGGAGACGAAATACTGGTAAAGGTTACGGACATAGATAACCAGGGAAGGATAAACCTGTCAAGAAAAGATGCACTTAAGGATGAGAAAGAAAAATCCGAAAAAGAGCAGTAAAAAGAAGGGCTTTATAACGAAGCCTTTCTTTTATTATAGGCTCTGTTAAAGTATAGTGGGGCCGTATGGAGCGTTATAATGTTGATTTTGAGCAATACAAGTGAGCAGTGTGAGCACTTTTCATTTTGTTAAACATAGACTTATTATAAAGCAAAATTTTAAGGCAAAATACATTTTTAAGTATGAAAATTTTGCTTATTGGGTGGTGTACTGATTGGATATTTTGATCAAAAGGACCGATGATGCTAAGGATTTGCCTCTGCCTTCATATATGAGTGAACAGGCTGCAGGTATGGATCTAAGAGCCAATATAAAGGATGAAGTTATAGTTGAGCCCGGCAAAATTAAAGTTGTTCCCACAGGCATCATGATCGCACTTCCAAAGGGATTTGAAGCTCAAATAAGGCCGAGGAGCGGGCTTGCGCTAAAACACGGCGTAACTTTGCTCAACAGTCCGGGAACGATCGATGCCGATTATCGCGGAGAAATAAAAGTTTTGATGATAAATTTTGGGAACAAAGATTTTGTGATAAACCGTGGCGACAGGATCGCACAGATAATAATAAGCAAGGTTGAACAAGCCTCACTTATAGAAGTGGACAAGATTCCTGAAAGTCGAAGAGGAACTAATGGATTCGGCTCAACAGGCAAATGATATGTGCGGGGGTGCTGCACAATGAATTATTTATGCATTGTGCAACACCCCCACGATTTTAGTTAGATTAGGACACATCATCAACAACTTTGTTAAACAGAACCATAAGCTAAAACCATTCATAATATAAACAATAATAATATTATGTAAAATAGACATTATTTTATTCTACATATCATATAATTAGTAAATGGATTTGCCCATATGAATTTTGGAGGTAAAATATGTTTATAAAATTTAATTACAATGAAGATGAAATTAAACCCGGGAAGAAAAGATTGAGCGAAATCGGCGGACAAGAGATCATAAACCTTTATGACGGGGGCAGGATGGGAATGATCGCTGATATAGACTTGCTTATAGATGATAAGACCGGAGCGATTGAAGCTTTGCTTGTACCGGAATCTAAAGGCTTTTTTTCAATAAAGTCAGATAAAAACTACATAAAAGTACCCTGGGATGCTGTAAGAAAAATAGGACAGGATGCTCTAATAATTGAAATGGATGAAAGAAATGAGAAAAAGAGGTTCTGATATATTGTAGAATTATTTTTATATAACTATAATATTCTATATAACAATGCTCGGTTTCGGGAGGTTACATATGAAGATACTAGTGCAAAAATTTGGAGGAACTTCTGTAGCAACTGAAGAACGCAGGAGTAAGGCAGCTGATAAAATAATAAAATCAAAGAGGGATGGATATTCTCCTATAGTAGTTGTTTCAGCTATGGGAAGAGGGGGAGATCCATATGCCACAGATACGCTTTTAGGCTTGGTTAAGTCAACATCAGAGGATAGCGACAAAAGGGAAATGGATATGGTTATGGCTTGCGGCGAGATAATATCATGCAACGTATTCTGTTCCATGTTAAGGTCTAAGGGAGTAGCGTGTTCATCACTCACAGGAGGACAGGCCGGCATAATTACTGATGATAACTTCGGAAACGCATCGATTATAAAAGTGGAAACTGAAAGGCTTTACAATTTGCTTAAGAATGGAATAATACCTGTTGTGGCTGGCTTCCAGGGAATCACCGAGGATGGGGATATAACCACCATAGGGCGCGGAGGAAGCGATACTACAGCAGCTGTAATAGGTGAAGCTATAAAAGCAGAAGAAATACAGATATATACTGATGTTGGCGGCATTATGACTGCCGACCCGAGGATAGTGCCTGATGCAAGGGTCATAAAGACGATGAGCTATAATGAAGTGTTCCAGCTTGCCGACATGGGCGCAAAAGTGATACACCCGAGAGCCGTAGAATTTGCGATGAGGGGAAACATACCCATTGTTATAAAGAATACTATGTCAGATGAACCAGGCACATATATCACAAATTATTATAAAGATGGTATTTCAAGTCCGCTTGTCACGGGGATAACCTACATGGCTAACAGGACTCAGATATATATAGAAAACAAGAATGGTGAATATTTTGATGATGAGAAACTTTTTACTGCACTTGCTCAAAATAAAATAAGCATTGATCTCATAAATGTATTTCCAACACACAAGGTGTTTACAATAGATGATGAATGTACTCAAAAGACTGAATACATTTTAAAACAATTCGATCTTAAGTATAGCAAGGTTGAAAATTGCAGCAAGATATCTGTTATTGGGAGCCTGATAAGAGGTGTTCCCGGAATAATGGCAAGGATTATAAAAGCTTTAAAAAGTGAGAATATAGAAATACTTCAGACTTCAGATTCCCATACGACGATATGGTGCCTTGTAAGAGATAAGGATACCGCCAAGGCGATAAATGCTCTTCACAGCGAATTCAACTTATCAAAGGTTGATAAAATGCAATAGAGTATTGTTTCTTCGTTTTGAATATATAGGCCTCCAATGGATAAAATATACCTATAGCAGATAAAGAGGTGTTTCCATGATGAAGGAAGAAAAAAACGAGAAACAAGAGATGACAGATAGAGGGGTAAACAATGACCTTCAAAATTTAAAAGAGCTTGCTGAGGACAGCATCCCCAAATTAAAAAGCAACATACATTGTCTTACTATAATAGGGCAAATAGAGGGGCATGTAATGCTTCCTCCTCAAACAAAGTCTACTAAATATGAGCATGTTATACCTCAACTTGTAGCAATCGAAGAAAGCCCTGATATAGAAGGGCTACTTGTGATATTGAACACGGTAGGAGGGGATGTGGAAGCAGGCCTTGCAATCGCAGAGATGATAAACAGCCTTAGCAAGCCCACGGTTTCACTGGTGATAGGTGGAGGACACAGTATCGGCGTACCGCTTGCAACTTCAGCCGACTATTCATACATATCCCCGACAGCGACGATGACGGTCCACCCTATCAGGATGAATGGGCTTATAATAGGAGTGCCTCAAACTTTTGAATACTTCAAGAAAATGCAGGACAGGATACTTTCATTTGTGGAGAGGACATCAAATATAACTAAGAAAAGGCTTATGTCATTGATGCAGGAAACCGATGATCTTTTAAATGATATGGGTACTATTTTAATTGGAAGACAAGCCGTTGATGCTGGTATAATAGATGATGTTGGCGGTTTAAGCGATGCCATATCCAAACTAAAAAAAATGGTGGATGAGCGCAAACAAAAACAAGAGACATGATTTTTTGAGCAATCCAAGTGAACAGGCGATTAGGATGCTCGAAATCAACATCATGCTTTAACAGAAGCAAGCTTTACTAAAAACAAGCAGAACTGCTTTCGGAGTGCTTTTTTAATTGACAATAATCATAGACTTGTATTTTTTATTGGACTTAATAAGTGCATAAAGGATTTTATGCCTTCATGTAGAATGTTTAATCTGGTGGTGATGGCAGCATGTCTGCAAGAAAACAGCGCAAAATACAGCAAAGTAAAAAAAACTTGTTTGAAATATATGGAATACTACTGATATCTGCTGCAATATACATATTCATAAGCGTATACTATAAATCCGAAAACATAATACCTTCAACCATGAGAAACGCTCTAAAAGGCTTGACAGGCTTTGGAGGATTCATAGTACCTTTTCTTATCTTTATAGTCGGAATTGGTTTGATAGTAAAACAGGATAAATTGACATTTAAGCTTAAATTCTATGCATTATGTTTTTTGTTCATATTTTTTTTGATATTTATAGAAATACATCCATCCATTAGTATGGGACAGGCTAAGTATATAGACAGGATATTCAATGCATACGAAAACGGCATGTTAGGATATGGAGGCGGAGCATTGGGTGAAGCTATCGCATATCCTATTGTCATGCTTTTGGGAATGGCCGGTACCTATATTTTTACAGGCGCTTTCATTTTAATCAATTTGCTGATTGTAACCAATGCCTCTGTATATAATATTGCTTCTGCAATTAAATCAAAAACCAAGGCAGGTTTCAACAGTTTGTCAGGTATGATTCATAAAATAGCTGACAAGAATAAAAATAGAGAAAAACCGCACGATATAAAAATTGAATGCAAAGAATCAAACAATGAAAAAGAAAAATATATAGACGAAATAAATAAAAAGATAAAAATACTTGACTTTCTTAAGGACTCGCAGACTCCGCCTGCTGAGGCAGATGAAGTAACATGTGATGCACCTATTGAAGAGAACGTATCCCCAAGCAAGTCTTTAGATGGAGATGCGGCTAACAAAGCATCAAATATCAACCATGATATTGAAATGAATAAAAATTCGGCTCACAAGCAGTATAGTTTCCCTCCACTTTCACTTTTGAACATTGGCTCTGGGAACAAGAATTATGGTGACAAAAAAGATCTTATAAATAATGCAAAGATACTTGAGGAAACTCTTGAGAGTTTCGGAGTGGAAGCAAGGGTGGTTCAGGTAAACAGAGGCCCTGTCATAACCAGGTATGAGCTTCAGCCGAGTCCGGGTGTTAAAGTGAGTAAGATAGTCAACCTATCCGACGATATAGCCTTGAATCTTGCAGCGCCTGCTGTAAGGATTGAGGCGCCTATACCAGGCAAGGCTGCAGTCGGCATAGAAGTTCCTAACAAGGAAATGTCAATGGTATACCTTAGGGAAATAATTGAGTCCAAGGAATTCATTGACCAAAAGTCTCCGCTTACATTTGCATTGGGAAAGGATGTTGCAGGCAATTCTATAGTATCGGATCTATCGGAAATGCCTCATCTTCTGATAGCAGGGGCCACGGGTTCCGGCAAAAGCGTATGCGTAAACAGCCTCATAACGAGCATATTATATAAGTCTGATCCTGAAAAGGTAAAGCTTTTGCTGATTGATCCAAAGGTTGTGGAGTTAAGCACATATAACGGAATTCCACACCTTTTGATCCCGGTGGTCACTGATCCCAAAAAAGCTGCCGGAGCCTTGGCATGGGCTGTACAGGAGATGAACAACAGGTATAAGCTGTTTGCGGATAACAATGTCAGGAATATAGAAAGCTACAACGGCCTTATGGAGAAGAAGTCACCTGAGGGCATTCTTCCCAAAATCGTGATAATAATAGATGAGCTGTCTGATTTGATGATGGCCGCTCCAAATGATGTTGAGGATTCCATATGCAGGCTTGCGCAAATGGCTCGTGCAGCCGGAATGCACCTTGTGGTCGCTACTCAAAGGCCTTCTGTGGATGTTTTGACCGGAGTGATCAAAGCCAACATACCTTCAAGAATATCGTTCGCAGTTTCAAGCCAGATTGATTCTAGGACAATACTTGACATGGCAGGCGCTGAAAAACTTCTTGGAAAGGGTGATATGCTTTATTATCCTGTTGGAGCATCGAAACCTTTAAGGATACAGGGCGCTTTTGTAAGTGAAAAGGAAGTTGAGCAGGTTGTCGGCTATATAAAGAACCAAACTGAATCCGAATACAAAGATGATATAATCGATGAAATCGAGAATAAAGGTCCAAGCAGGGATGAAAATCCAGATGAGCTGCTGCCCCAAGCCATAGAAATAGTATTGGATGCGGGCCAAGCCTCCATATCTCTTCTTCAGCGGAGGATGAGGATTGGATACAACCGAGCGGCAAGGCTTATTGACAGCATGGAGGAAAGAGGCATAATTGGAGGTTATGAAGGCAGCAAACCGCGGCAAGTTTTAATAACAAAACAGGAATACGAAAATATGATGTAAATATGTATAAATAATTTCCCAGGAAATTACAGTATAATCTTGGAATAAAATAAATCATAATCAAATAAACGTTTTCCACAAACTCAATATAGGACAATAGTTTAGAAATAATCGTGATGTTTATTTTATATGTTATCTTCGAAGGGAGACATATTATTGGCGCAAAAAATCAATATAGGAATGGTATCCTTAGGATGTGATAAAAACAGGGTTGATGCTGAACTCATGCTCGGAGTGCTGCGTGAGCGTGGATACAATATTGTAAGCGATGAAAAAATCGCAGATGTTATCATAGTGAATACTTGCGGTTTTATTGAGTCTGCAAGCCAGGAATCAATAGATACGATACTTGAAATAGCCAAAAATAAAGTTGATGGAAGATGCAGGATGCTTATAGCTTCAGGATGTCTGGCCGAGAGGTATGGGGATGAATTATTGAACGAGATACCAGAACTGGATGCCGCAGTTGGTGTAGGAAACTTTGTGCAAATCGATGAAGTTATAAAAGATTTTTTTAAGTTTGGCAAAAGGATCAAAAAAACTGGAAACACAGGCTTCGATGTTGATTTTAACGGCAAAAGAATCCTTACGACACCTCGTTATACAGCATATGTAAAGATAGCTGAAGGATGCAACAATGCCTGTACATACTGTATAATACCAAGATTAAGGGGAAGGTATAGGAGCCGCTCTATGGAGGGAATACTTAAAGAAGTGGATGCTCTTTCCAAAAACGGGACAAAGGAAATAATACTGATTGCCCAGGATACATCCAAGTATGGCATCGACATATACGGCCAAAACAAGCTTGCCGAGCTATTGAACCGTGTAGCAGATGTTGACGGCATTGAGTGGGTCAGGATACTTTACTGTTACCCTGAAGATATAAGCGATGAACTAATATATGCTATAAAAAGCAATGATAATATATGCAATTATATAGACATACCTATACAGCATATAAATAATGAGATTTTAAAAAGAATGGGAAGAAAAACCAGGAGGCAGGATATAGAAGCTATCATAGAAAAACTCAGGTCAAACATACCTGATATAATAATAAGAACTTCACTTATAGTTGGTTTTCCAGGTGAAACCGATGAACAGTTCAATGAGCTGTATGAGTTTTTAACTGAATACAAACTCGATAGGATAGGTGTGTTCACTTATTCTATGGAAGAGGGAACTAAAGCAGCTCAATTTGAAGATCAGATAGACGAAAAGTTAAAAAAAGCAAGGCAGCGCAAGCTGATGTTGCTTCAGAAAAGGATTTCAAGGAACAAGAATAAAGCAAAACTAGGCAAAACTTTAAAGGTATTGTTGGAAGGGACAGATAAAGATGGTATTATGATTGGAAGGACATATGGAGATGCTCCTGATATTGATGGCATCATATATGTAAAAACTATGGGATATGATTTTAAGGTGGGCGATTTTGCGGATGTTTATGTAACCGATGCCCTTGATTATGATTTAATAGGGGTGATAAAAAATGAATCTTGCAAATAAGATTACTTTGATAAGAATAATACTGGTTCCTGTTTTCCTTATATTGATATCCATAAAATCAAAATATGGGATATATATTGCAACAGGCGTGTTTGTTGTTGCAGCCCTGACCGATAAACTTGACGGCTATATAGCAAGGAGCAGGAATCAGATTACCACATTTGGAAAGTTTATGGATCCGCTTGCAGATAAACTACTTGTGATAACGGCCTTGGTATCGATGGTGGAGGTCGGGAGGCTGCGGTCATGGATGGTAATGATCATAATAACCAGGGAACTTGCCGTGACAGGCTTAAGAGCGATCGCCGCAAGCAATGGAATAGTGATAGCTGCAAGCTGGTGGGGAAAGCTTAAAACTACTGTGCAGATAATAGCGATAATCGCAGTGCTTATCAATCTGCCGCTTTATAATGTATTGATATGGATAGCTGTAATAGTGACAGTAATATCAGGAATCGATTACTTTTATAAAAATAGATCGGTTTTTAAATTCGATTAACAATTAATAATAAATACTCAATATATTCTTATGTAAGGGATTAAAATGTGATTTGCATGGGCAGAATCTAGACAGATTATCTATTTAGAAAGGTTATTGTTAGATCATAATAAAATAGATTAAGTAGATAAGAAAATTTTGATTCTAAAGTGGTCTGATCAATGATACAATGTAAACGGTTTGACCGTTATATGTTTTTTATTGTATAATATATGCAGAACATTTGTTCGCAAGTTATAGTTAAACGAAGGGATGGTGAACCCGGTTTGCCGGGAAACTATGAACAGTGAGAAGATGAAAGCCCTCGAAGCGGCGTTAAACCAGATAGAAAAACAGTTCGGAAAAGGTTCGGTAATGAGGTTGGGTGAATCCACAAAGCTTAATGTTGAGACCATACCTACCGGCTCACTGGATTTGGATATAGCTCTTGGAGTAGGGGGTCTTCCCAGGGGGAGGATTGTTGAGATATTCGGACCTGAATCCTCAGGCAAGACGACTGTTGCGCTCCATTCGATTGCTGAAGCACAAAAGCTGGGCGGTACAGCTGCATTTGTAGATGCTGAACATGCACTAGATCCTCTATATGCCAGAAACCTAGGAGTTGATACCGATAATCTTATCGTATCACAGCCTGATACAGGGGAACAGGCGCTTGAGATCACAGAAGCACTTGTAAGATCAGGAGCAATAGATGTTATAGTAATCGATTCGGTGGCAGCTCTGGTGCCGAGAGCGGAAATAGAAGGCGAAATGGGGGATGCCCATGTAGGCCTTCAAGCAAGATTGATGTCACAGGCATTGAGAAAACTGGCTGGTGCGATAAGCAAATCAAAATGTATTGCTATTTTTATAAATCAGCTGCGAGAAAAAGTCGGAGTTATGTTCGGAAATCCTGAAACGACTCCTGGAGGCAGGGCACTAAAGTTCTATGCATCTGTAAGACTTGATGTTCGCCGTATAGAAAGTTTGAAGCAAGGTGATCAGGTAATCGGGAACAGGACAAGAGTAAAAGTTGTCAAAAACAAGGTTGCACCTCCATTTAAGCAGGCTGAATTTGATATAATGTATGGTACCGGCATATCAAGGGAAGGCAATATACTGGATGTCGGCGTAAACAGTGATATAATATTAAAAAGCGGAGCATGGTTTTCATATGGAGATGTAAGGCTTGGTCAGGGAAGAGAAAATGCAAAGGGATTTCTAAAGGAAAACGTTGATATTTCAAATGAGATTGAAAGAAAAATCAGAGAAAAATTCAACTTAAATGTCAATAGGGTACCTGAAAAACCTCAAAATGCTGACGAAGCAGCAAAATAGTTGCAGTGAAAGGATACAGCCTTTAACTTTTAGATTGAAAACTAAAGCTAAAAGCTGTATTCTTTTTATTATGGAATGAATTATAATATCAAGACAAACTAGATTGATGTTTTGCCAAAAGCATTTAAATTATTTGTTCGTATTATTTATGAGACAAAACAGAACGCATTTTAAACCAAGTTTTTGTGCTATTAAATCGAGGTGGTAATATGAAAATAACATCCCTCTTGATGCAGAAAAAAAATGATTCAAGGTACAATGTATATATAGATGATAATTATTGTTTCAGTGCTGATTATGACGATATAGTCGAGTTTGGATTAAAAGTCGGCTCTGTCTTTAATCAAGCCGAACTTGATGAGCTTATATTCAAGCTGCAGTACAAAAAAGCTATGGACAGGGCGTTTTATATGATAGACATAAAAGCAAGGACCGAGTACGAAATCAGAAAAAAGTTGAGAGAATCCGAATATAATGATGACGTGATCGAAAAAGTGATATCAAGGCTTAAGGAGCTGAATTATTTAGATGATATGCAGTACTCAAAGCTCTGGGTTGACAACAGGATGAACTTAAGACCGGTTGGAAAAAGAAAACTGATTTCCGAACTTAAAACCAAGGGAGTGGAACCTTACATAATAGAGCAGACCATAGATAATTGCAAATATGATGATTTGGATACAGCAATAAAATTGTTGAAAAAGAAATTATGCAAAACAAGTCTTGAATCAGACTATGATAAACAGAAAGCATATAACAGACTTTACAGATTCCTATTATACAGAGGGATTGACTATGATACGGCTCGCAAGGCCTTAAAACTCTGCTTAAATGAGCTAAATGACGAATTGGAAGATTAATCAGGCCAGATTGGCTTTGTTTAGCTATATTAACTTGACATAAAATTAAAAAAGTTATAAAATTAATACAAATGCTGGTTTTGCATATAGTATTATTTACCATGAAATTGATAAAGATTTATGAAAATGCGTTGAGTTTCAGTTTAAACCGATGTTACTCGGTTTAATATTTTGTACAAATTTCATGAGAAAGGAGGTGTTTTATATACCCTTATTAAAAATTGCTATTTATGTGATATGCGGCGCAGCAACTTTTTTAATAGGATATCTTGTAAGAAGATATATAGCTGAAGAGAAAATATCTAGTGCAGAAGAAGCTGCAAAAAAGATAGTATCCGAAGCTGAAAAAGAAGCCGAGTCTAAGAAAAGGGAAACGGTGCTTGAAGCTAAAGAAGAAATACATAAGCTGAGGACCGAACTCGATAGGGAGACACGTGAAAGACGAAGCGAGCTCCAGAGAATGGAAAGGCGTGTTCTTTTAAGAGAAGAGACTCTGGATAAAAAAGTTGAATCCGCTGAACAAAAAGAAGAAATGTTAAATAAGAAGCACGAAGAAATTCAAGCTTTACAGGATCAAATCACAGAACTTTATAATAAGCAATTAAAAGAGCTGGAAAGACTTTCAGGTTTGACTTCTGAAGAGGCAAAGGAATTATTGCTAGATAATATCAAGAAGGAAACGAAGCACGAAGCTGCTATGATGATAAAGGATATTGAGACTAAAGCTAAGGATGAAGCGGACAAAAGAGCAAAAGAGATCATCTCATATGCAATACAGAGATGTGCTGCAGACCATGTGGCTGAAACCACAGTATCCGCTGTTGCGCTTCCTAATGATGAAATGAAAGGCAGAATTATTGGAAGAGAAGGCAGGAACATAAGAACCTTTGAGACCTTGACTGGTATTGATTTAATTATTGACGATACTCCTGAAACCGTAATATTATCGGGATTTGATCCCATAAGGAGAGAAGTTGCAAGGATAGCATTGGAAAAGCTTATTGCTGATGGTAGAATTCATCCGGCAAGGATAGAAGAAATGGTTGAGAAAGCCAAAAAAGAAGTAGATAATGATATTAAAGAAGAGGGAGAACAAGCTACATTTGAGACAGGTGTACATGGACTTCATCCAGAACTTATAAAACTTTTAGGCAGGCTGAAATATAGAACAAGCTACGGTCAAAACGTACTTAAACATTCTATAGAAGTGGCCCAACTAGCTGGTTTGATGGCTGCTGAGCTTGGAGCCGATGTAGCTTTGGCAAAACGCGCAGGATTGCTTCACGATATCGGCAAAGCCGTGGATCATGAGGTCGAAGGTCCACATGTGAGCATAGGAGCCGATGTTGCAAAGAAATATCATGAGTCTCCAAATGTAATACATGCAATATTAGCTCACCATAATGATATTGAACCGCAGACGATTGAAGCCGTATTGGTACAGGCCGCAGATGCTATTTCGGCAGCAAGGCCGGGTGCTAGAAGAGAAACACTTGAAGCATATATTAAGAGACTTGAAACTCTTGAGAATATAGCGGACTCATTCGAAGGCGTTGAGAAATCATATGCTATACAAGCAGGTAGGGAAATAAGAATCATTGTTAAACCTGAAGAGATCGATGATGCTGAAGCAGTGCAAATGTCCAGAGATATTGTTAAGAAAATAGAAAGTGAACTTGAATATCCAGGGCAGATTAAAGTAAATGTGATAAGAGAAACAAGAGCAATAGAATATGCAAAATAAATAAAACAGTTAACAGAGGAAGCAGAGATGCTTCCTTTTTAAATTATAGGGTTAATTATATTTAATATAGCTAACATTTTAGGTATGCTGCCGGTCTAACTTTTTATCTTTAAAATAAGATGGCGTTCTTAATGAAATAGCAATTTTACCAAAAATACTAAATATTTTAAAAATTATATATAAACTTTAGCAAAAAAGGAGGATATTTATTACTCATATAGAATTAAACAATATATTGATCTATAAGCCAAATTATACATATTATGGAGGGTAATAATTATGGAGGTATTAAAAGTTTCAGCAAAGTCGAATCCAAATTCGGTTGCAGGAGCGCTGGCAGGAGTTTTAAGGGAAAGAGGAGAAGCGGAAATACAGGCAATTGGAGCTGGAGCTATAAATCAAGCAGTTAAAGCAATAGCTATAGCAAGAGGATTTGTTGCTCCAAGTGGCATAGATCTTATCTGCATTCCGGCTTTCACCGACATACAAATAGACGGTGAAGAAAGGACAGCAATCAAATTTATAGTACAACCAAGATAATTGAAGACACCTGCTTGATAAATAAGCAGGTGTTTTAATTTGCCAATTTTATAAACATATTTTACAGTAAAAATAGTGTATAATAATTCATATATTGGTTTTTGAAGGAGGAGACATATGGAATTAGCTGATCTTCATATACATTCAAATAAGTCTGACGGCCTTTTATCGCCAAGCCAGATCGTTGACTGTGGGGTGGAAAAGGGATTAAAGGCTCTATCGATTACTGATCATGATACTATAGACGGCATAGAGACTGCAATTGATTATGCTGCAGATAAAGATATAGAAGTTATTCCAGGAATCGAATTTAGTACTGAATATGAGGGCGTAGAGGTACATATGCTTGGCTATTGTTTCGATTATAAAAATTTTGAATTGAATTCATTTCTAAAAAAGCTGAAGGACAGCAGGATTGAACGGGCAAAAAAAATGGTTAAGCAGCTTAATAATATTGGGATTCAAATAAGCTTTGAAGATGTATGCAAATTGGCCAAAAGCGCATCATCCATTGGAAGGCCCCATGTAGCAAGAGCTCTTATAAATCACGGTTATGCCAGCAGAATTGAAGAAGCTTTTGATAAATATATGAGCTATGGGAGGCCTGGATATGTTGAAAGATATAAAATATCGCCTTTTCAGGCCATAGAATTGATTTCAAGATGCAATGGCGTTTCATCGCTAGCCCATCCCGGATTAATAATAAATGTGGATAAACTTCAGCTTATTAAAAGATTAAAAGAATGGGGGCTTTCCGGCATAGAAGTATACCATACAAAACATAGTGAAGAAGATAGCAAACGCTTCTATGATATAGCCATGAACCTTGAGCTTATCCCTACAGGTGGTACTGATTTTCATGGAGATTTAGGCGCTGGGAAGCCTATGATAGGTGATGTGACCGTGCCATATGAAAATGTTCTAAAGCTTAAAAAGCGCAAAAGTATGTTAAATTCATCGCACAATTGATATGATATAATAAGACAAAGTCATAAATTTAGACTATGTT
>CALCDS010000275.1 GCA_937900065.1 uncultured Clostridiaceae bacterium
AACTTGAAGTATATTATCTTGCAAACCATGAGAGAAACATCTATTTTGCATTGCTCGGCGATTTTGCAGATTCATCCGATAAGGATATGCCTGGAGACGATGAGATAGTAAACTGTGCCCTTCAAAGGATAAAATCATTGAACAAAAAGTATTCAGGCAGCGGGGAGGACATATTCTTCTTTTTCCACAGGATAAGAAAATATAATCCTTCTCAGGGAGTTTGGATGGGGTGGGAGAGAAAGCGCGGAAAGCTTATTGAGTTTAACAGGCTTTTAAGAGGCGATGAAAATACAGGGTACAATGTAATGAGCTGTGACATCTCGAGCATACCGCAGGTGAAATATATAATAACGCTCGATGCCGACACGCAGCTTCCAAGGGATACTGCAAAAAGGCTTATAGGGACCATTTCCCATGTATTAAACAGGCCTGTACTGAATCCGGATAATACGAAAGTGATACGAGGATATGGAATACTTCAGCCGAGGGTAAATATAGACATTGTAAATGCGAGAAAATCATTGTTTTCAAGGATATTTGCCGGCGCAGGGGGAATCGATCCATATACAACGGCTGTGTCAGATATTTATATGGACCTGTTTTGCGAGGGCATTTATACGGGAAAGGGAATTTATGATATCGATGTTTTCGAGCAGCTGCTTGATGGAAGTATACCTGAAAATGCGATTTTGAGCCATGATCTCCTGGAGGGAAGCTTTGCAAGGACAGGTTTGGTGACCGATATCGAGCTTGTAGATGGATTTCCTTCAAAATACTCGTCCTATTCGGCAAGGATGCACCGCTGGGCAAGAGGAGACTGGCAGCTTCTCCCTTACCTTTCAAAAACGGTAAAAAACAGCCGGGGCGAGTATGTGAAAAATACCCTGTCTGTGATAGACAAATGGAAGATAGTTGATAATTTAAGGCGGAGCGTAATGCCGGCTTCGATTTTTATATTGATTATTTTATCTTTGAGCATACTTCCGGGAAGCAAGAGATTATGGTTCGCATTGTCTGCTCTTACCATATCGCTTCCAGTGTTTGCAGGCATTGCGGATTTCATTTTGATGCCGATAAACAGCGTAAATGGAGTGGCATCAGGTCTAAGAAGGATGATATGCCAAATAGGACTCCTGCTTGCATTTTTGCCTCACAGGGCTTATTTAATGGTCGATGCCATAATAAGAACGCTTGTAAGATTGAGCACAAAGCAAAGGCTTTTGGAATGGGAAACTGCCGCAGATGCTGAAGCCAGGCTTAAAAACAAACTTGCAAACTATATAAAGACGATGTGGATATGCCCGGCTCTTGGAATTGTGCTGCCCACGGTCTGGCTATTTTTTGGCATTCCCAACTTAAACGGGATTTTGGCTTTATCAGCTCTATGGTTTGTTTCGCCATATATAGCCTATACCATAAGCAGGGATATAAAAACTAAAAAGGCGGTTCCTTCAGATGAAGATATACAGGACATCAGGCTGATTGCAAGAAAGACCTGGAGATATTTTGAGGACTTTGTGTCTTTGAAAGACAA
>CALCDS010000276.1 GCA_937900065.1 uncultured Clostridiaceae bacterium
ACCACCGGCCAGTCTGATATATCAATGATTATATTTTCCCAAATCTATAAACATACTATCCCAATATAAGTATTTATTATATATAATTCTACAATAAAACAAACTACCAGTTAAATGCTTTCGGCAAAAATATCAAGGTAATTTGTTTTGATATTCAGCTTTGTTTCATAATAAAATAGAATATAATTTTAGATCTAAAAATGGATAATATTGCCTTTGAAATACTGGTGGTTAAAATCACTTTCTCCATGTTAGTCTTTTACATCCTTTCGCATAACAAATCTGTATTCTCTCGGTGTTTTTTGTGTATTTTTTTTAAAAAGTGTATAGAAATATTGAATATTTGCGAAACCAATTTGATTTGCTATATCTTTGATTGAGAAATTGCTGAAGCACAATAAATGCTTTGCTTGTTCAATACGAACCTGCTTTATATATTCACTGATGGAAATGCCTTCAAATGAATGAAACAACTTTCCGAGATAAGAGCATGATATTCCAATCTCATCAGCAAGACTCTGCGGTGAAAGGTTAGGGTCGCTGTAACTATTTTTAATTCTGCTTTTTAATTGTTCAATCAATCTAACATTTCTGCTCTGTTTGTTATATTCTACCTGCTTTGAGATGCAATCAAACATGTAAAAAAATATGGCTGTAATTTCATCAAAATTATGTACCATATTAAATTTATCATCCAATGCCTCTATTGTAGAGGGCAAAGATTCATCATTTTCCTGACCGAATAAGTTTTTATAGAGTGATAAAACAGTAAGGTATAATCGTTTAAATGTAAACATTATAGTATTGTAGCGATAATTGAGCATTGTCGCCAATATCAAATCGTACTTCTTTTTCGCTTGATCCGATTTACCACCCTTAAGTGCGCTTATCAGATCTGATTCGAGCTTAACCGGATATATATTATCTTCCAGTTTGTTATCAAGTATACTTTCGGATAAAACAGGACAATCAGGATAGAAGATGTGAAATGAAATGACTTCGCACATTCTGTTATAACATTTCTTGAGATTTCTGATTTCATAAATGGGCTTGCTATAAGCTACAAGGTTACAGTTTGAAATGCTATGAATTTGACCACAAATATAATGGAGACTATCAATATCCACCGATTGCAGCAGCAGGATGCTGTCTCCGTTCATAAAAATTCCCTCCACTATAGCTTGCGTGGCAATATCACGTATTATTTTCATATATTCATCTAATCTATCACCGCATACCATTAAAAATGTGATAGGATTATTCAAATCTAGATGGATGTTATACATCTTAAAATTTTGTTTTATATTTTCAGCTTGAGGAACAGGATCTTTTAGTAACTGTTTTAAAAACTCACTTTTTAATAAAGAGGCATAAGATTCTTTGGTTTGGGCAGTATCCAGTGCATTCTCAACAATGAAATCAAGATTTTTAAGAATAGAGTTCATGTCTTCAGAACTTTCATTATTCACCTTGGCAATAGAGTGCAACATTTTATTAAAAGGTATATATATACGCATTAACATAATCAAAGAAATGCCTGCACCCATTAAAAATATAAGCATAATGATACTGAGTGTTTTCTCTTTTAACTCTGATAAACCTTGCATACATTCCGAATAAGGCGCTATGCGAAAAAGATACCAATCATTGCAGTTAAGTTTTGAATAAATATAAAGCATCTTTTCCGGACGCGAAGAATCAATAAAATAACCATTACCATTATTTGAAACGAGTATATTTTTAATATTATGTCTATCTTTCCAGTCAATGTCATGAATAGAATTCATGGAATTTGCAATCATATTGCCACTTTTATCTATAATAAGAGTATTAGAACCAGAGTCGGTTTGAAGCAAAACCTGGCTGATCCAATCGGAATATATATTGATGATCAACCCATTATCAATGCTCTTCCCATCAGAATTCAATTCATACATGATATAAGTATATACATTTTGCACACCATCTGAATTCGGTTTATTTATAGTACGAAAAATAGGTGTAAGACGATCTTCAGGTTTACAGTTTTTGAAAAGCTTTACAGCATCCTGATCCTTAAATCTGATGCTGTTGTCCGAAACACTATCGCTGGTAGCATATATGCAATCCTGACGGCCATTGTAAACATATACAGAATGTACATAAGGATTGGAACTTGCAAATGCATTTAATTCACGGATTCCTGCGATCACATCAAAGTTCTTGATCATCTTTGCCTGACGCAGTCTACTTACTAATGGGTTATAAAAAGTTTGCATGCCTGAAATCTCAATAACTTCCTGTATGTGATTAGAAACGCTATCAGCTTGAATTGACAGTTCATGGTTCAAAGAAGTAATTGTATTCAAAGTTACACGTTCAAAATTTTGATAGAGTACTACTGAAATGACGATTGTGGTAAACATAATAGTACTGATAAAAACAATCCAAGTCATTAAAGAATATTTGGATGAACTCTTTAAAAATATTTCGCGTAATCGCTTCATAAAACAACACACCTTATAATTTTTAATTTCATTTCTTAATGGAGCCTAAGTTTATTATAAAGCATGTCATAAATTAAATTTAGTTCAAATTTTCATAATTTATATAAAATATTGCAAATTTCATTACAAAATAGATTCTTACCCATCACATCGAATATTTAAACTTTATTTTCCTATCATTTATATTAATATGAAATTAAAAAGTGTAGTAATGCACTTAATAAAACAAGAAAGGTCGTGTAGAAAAGTGAGCAAAGTAGTCAAAAAAGTTGGAGGTTTCGTTCTGGCGATTCTTATAGTGTTTTCTATAGCGGCATGCAATAATTCGCCTAAATCATCTGAAAGCTCTGTAAATTCTGAAGTCAAGGGGCCTTCAGGCACTGTTATGTTGTATTCGTCTTTAAAGGAAAACCAACTTTCCGCAATTAAAGTAGGTTTTACTGCAAAATACCCTAACATTAAGATGGATTATTATGCAGCAGGTACCGGTAAATGCATGACTAAGATTGCAACCGAGCAGCAAAGCGGAAAAATTGCTGCAGATATGATCTGGGTAGGAGATCCTTCTAATTATGTAAGTTTTAAAGAACAAGGTATTTTGGAACCTTACAAGTCTCCTGAAGCTGAAAATATCGACTCAAAGTTCAAAGATCCTGATAATATGTTTGTTGGAGCACGTTTGATTGTAATGGGCTTTACATACAATACATCCGTTCCTAAAAATCATGTCCCAGAAACATGGGAAGATCTTCTTAAGCCGGAATTTAAGGATCAAATAGTTCTGTCTGATCCAACAGAATCTGGAACAACCCTTTATGCAATATCAGGTCTAGTTAACAATAGTGCATATGGCTGGGATTATTTCAAGAAACTCAAAGAAAACGGTGCAGAACTTGAAAGTGGAACCGAAGCTACTCATAATAAGGTCGGCGCCGGCGCCTATAAAGTTTGCCTTGGCGTTGATTATGTAACAAATACACTTATAAAGCAGGGATCTACCATAGGCTTTGCTTATCCTAAAAAAGACCTAATAGCTGTATCCAGTCCTATTGCCATTATAAAAGGTGCAAAGAATATGGAAAATGCAAAGCTATTGTATGATTACATATTATCTGAAGATGGTCAAAAAAACCTAGCCGAAAATCAATCAACTCCAATTCGCAAGGGTATAAACGTTAAAGGCAGCCTCACCATAGATGAAATTGCCTCAAGAGCAATGGAAGTGAACAGTGAAACTCTCGCAAAAGAGAAAGATGATATACTGAACAAATTTGATTCGATTTTCAAAAAATAATTAAATAGCGGAAAATTCCCTTTATCATAAATGCGGGCTGCCGGATTCTTAAAAAGTTGAATGTTAAGCAGCCTGCATTTATAACAATATAAGATAAAAAACTTTGGAATGATATTATTTTAGAGGTGGGGATTCTTATGGCAAGCGTAAAATTTGAAAACATTACTATAAACTATGGTAAGAAAAACATTATTAAAAACCTCTCTATGGATATCAGAGAAAATGAGATTATGGGTTTGGTAGGCCCATCCGGATGTGGCAAAACTACGCTTATACGTGCGCTCTGCGGTTTTATCAAGCCGGTTACAGGTAACATATATTTGAATGATCACCTAGTATACAGTCAAGAGAAACGAATCAACATTCCTCCTGAAAAGCGAGGTATCGGTGTCGTATTCCAGGATTATGCGGTGTGGCCGCATCTTTCTGTCTGGGAAAATGTCGTTTATCCTATGAAGAAACACAAGGTTCCGAAAGATGAAATACAAAAGCGTGCCACATATGCACTCGAACAGGTTCGAATGACAGGCTATGAAAGGCATATGCCGTCACAACTTTCCGGAGGCCAGCAGCAGCGTGTTGCAATCGCACGTGCATTAGTTTCTTCCGATGAACTCATTATATTGGATGAACCAATTACCAATCTGGATGCAAAGTTGCGTGAAAAAATGATTATAGAGATACAAATGATTCAGAAAAAGATCGGAACTACTATTATTTATATTACACATGACCAGGAGACTGCACTGAAGCTATGCAATCGTATTTCCATTATGGAACCGGACGGGACTCTTGTGCAGATAGGTACTGGTGAAGAGATTACCAAAACTCCCAAAAACCGTTTCGTATTTACTTTTATTGGTGTTACAAATTTCATTCCTATCATAGAAAAAAATGGTTCATGGTATTTCAATGTGGATGATGAAATTGAATTCTCTCATAATATGCCTGCAGGATACCTCAAGGGGAAGAAAAACGTGATGGGTATTCGCCCCACGGATATTATGTTCGATGAAAGCAGTAAGATAAAGGGAAAAATTGCTCATTCAGTATTCTTAGGTGATCAATATGATTATTTCGTACAGTTAGGAAGTAAGGAGCTACGCATACAGCGCAACTCTTTTGATATTGCTTCTGGCAGAGAATACAACGAAGGCGATATTGTTGGACTTAGTTTCCTGCATCCATACTATTTTGAAGATACAAAGGAGGCGTCATTATGAGTTTATTTAGGGCTGCAAGCCATCAAAACTCCGATTTATCAAAACTTGACGGTAAAAAAATCTCTCTTGATAATACTCTGACCATTCTAAGCTTCGTAATCCTCATCATTGTCGTAGTGATTCCAATGACAATGATTGTCTACAATACTTTCTTTTTTAAAGGTAAACTTGATACAAGGCTTTTTAACGAAATTATAGCAAACCCCGAGAATATCAGTGCAATGCGAAATACCATCATAGTTGCTTTCTGGGTAACCTTGTTTGGCACTATTATAGGTGTCTTCTTTGCATGGCTTCTTGGTCGCAGTGACATACCTTTAAAGGGCATGATGCGTAGTATGTTTACTATTCCTTATATGTTTCCGCCATTCTTCGGTGCAATGGCATGGGATCTGCTACTTTCACCACGAGGTGGCTATTTTAATAAATGGTTTATGAATTTGACCGGTATGAAGACTGCACCGATTAATATAAATTCGCTGGGAGGCATTATATTTGTTGAGACAAGCTATTATTTTCCATTTGTATTCATGCAGGTTGTTTCTGCACTGGAACGTATGGACCCTACACTGGAAGAGTCAGCTCGCATAGCTGGTGCAGGCCAAGGTTATGTTATTCGCAAAATTACTCTACCATTGGTACGCCCTGCAATTTCTGCGGGTGCATTTTTGATTTTAATTTCATCTTTATCGCATTTTGGAGTACCCTCCATACTAGGGTTCTCGCAAAACATTTTCACACTTCCTACAAAGATCTATCAGCTCATCAGCCGAGCATCCGGAGAATTCCAGGGAATCCGAGAGGGTGCGGCGCTGTCAGTGCTGCTGGTCATTGTAGTTATGCTGGCATTGATTTTGCAAAAAATCGTACTTAAATCCGGCCGTTATGACATCATCAAGGGTAAAAGCATGCGACCTATGCTTATCAAACTTAGAAAAGCAAAATATCCATTACTGATTTTATCCTTTGCTTCGCTGTTTGTAATTGTGGTAGTTCCATTGGTAATGATCTTCTTAGTCGGTTTACTCAAAGCCTATGGATTATCTTTAACGCCAAATAACTTTACTTTCAACAACTACAAAAACGTCCTTTTTGAATCAAAGATGGTGAAAGACTCTATATTCAACAGTCTATTTTTATCAATATCCGCAGGATTAATTTGCATGTTCCTCGGGGTAATGGTAGCGTATGTCATAAACAAGATTAAGCCTTACGGCAAGGGACTACTTGAAATTATTTCTGTATTGCCATATTCCATTCCAGGTATGGTATTAGCGATCGGCGTAATTCTTGCCTGGAGCGGTGCATTTGGTATTAATCTATACAACACGATATGGATTATCTTAATCGCTTATATTGCAAGATATCTCGCATTCTCAATGAAATCTGCGTCGGCTTCACTTCAGCAGGTACACTACTCGCTTGAGGAAGCCGCACGCTCATGCGGAGCATCTCATATGCAATCTTTAACCGACGTTACCGTTCCGCTTATTCGTCCGGCAATGGTATCTGGTTTCTTTCTTATTTTTCTACCAGCAATGCGAGAGTTGACTACTTCGGTCCTCCTATACGGCCCTTTCACTAGAACTTTGGGGGTCGCAATTTATTCACTCAAAACAGATGGTAATCTCGTACAGGCTTCAGCACTTGCATCATTCACTATACTACTTATCATTGTATGCAATGCTCTGGTGCGATTCATTACAAAAGATAGAAAGGGTGTGTAAACCTATGGATCAGATCGAACTTATTCATGTAAGCAAAAAATTTACAACAAAAACATTGGGCACGGTTACTGCGGTCAACAATTTAAACCTTAAGATAAAAGAAGGCGAATGTTTTTCAATACTCGGCCCTTCAGGCTGCGGCAAAACGACTACACTCCGTATGATTGCCGGTTTTGAAGATCTTAGCGATGGTGAAATCTACTTATCCGGACGCCCTGTGTCGGTAAAAGAAAAGAATCTATACATCCCTCCTGAAAAGAGAGGATTAGGAATGGTATTTCAGTCCTTTGCAGTTTGGCCTCACATGAACCTCTTTGAAAATGTTGCTTTTCCATTACGTGTACAGAATATCAATAAAACGGAAATCAAAAAGCGTGTAGAAGAAGCTCTTCACCATACCAATCTTGATGGAATGGGCAAAGCGTATCCATCCGATTTATCAGGCGGTCAGCAACAAAGAATTGCCCTCGCAAGAGCAATTATTACAAATCCAAAAGTCATGTTATTGGATGAACCTTTTTCAAATCTTGACCCAAAGACCCGTGAGTCTATGCGGTTTGAGATTAAAAAGTTACAAAAAAAGTTTAATTTCACCATTATATTTGTTACACATGATCAATCTGAGGCTATGGCAATTTCTGATCGCATGATGGTTATGGATATGGGCAATATTGTGCAGGTTGACACTCCAACTAACCTATATAATAAACCTATAAACAGGTTTGTACACAACTTCCTTGGTAAATCTAACTTTACAAGAGTCATTATTGAAAATAATAAAGTATATCCAAGAAATGATAAGTCTCAGCCTCTGTCCTGTGAATTGCCGAATAATGGAGAACGAGAAGCGGTTCTTGCAACAAGACCAAATACCATCGAACTAAACCATACTAACGGTTATAAAACAAAAATTGAAAAACGTATCTTTTTAACCAATTACATAGAATACATAGTCAAGGTTGGCGATCAGATTATCCAAGTTCAAACTCCACATTTTGATGAATTTAAAGAAGGTCAAACATGTTATGTTAAATTCCCAAGTGTTATGTGGTATAGTGCTGAAGAAGATTTGAAAGACAACGAAAGAGACTGCAGACAAATCATTTAAACAGTAATATTAACAGCCTCTTGATAAAAGATCCACCATGCATAAATTGCAGCATGGTGGATCTTTTATCCAAATAATCTTTTATTCTCCTAAAGCTTTAAGTTTTTTGGCCTGGTCAGCAGTATTCAATGCATCTATCACAACGTCGATGTCCCCGTCAAGAAAAGATTCCAATTGGTATATAGTCATACCGATCCTGTGGTCGGTAACCCTGCCTTGCGGATAATTATATGTCCTTATCCTCTCACTGCGGTCTCCGGATCCAACCTGGCTCCTTCTATTTTGGGCTATCTGAGAATCTTTCTCCTGCTCCAATTTTTCATAAAGCCTTGCCCTCAGCACTTTCATAGCCTTTTCTTTATTTTTAAGCTGCGATTTTTCATCCTGGCACTGTACAACAAGGCCGGTTGGAATATGAGTAATCCTCACGGCCGAATCGGTCGTATTTACGCACTGCCCGCCATGGCCGCTCGCTCTGAACACATCTACTCTCAAATCATTGGGGTTTATATCGACCTCAACCTCCTTAGCTTCAGGCATTATTGCAACCGTAGCTGCTGAAGTGTGTATCCTGCCGGAAGCTTCAGTTTCCGGAACCCTCTGCACTCTGTGCGTGCCGCTTTCAAATTTCAGCCTGCTGTATGCTCCCTTCCCGGATATCATTACGACAACTTCTTTATAACCGCCTAAATCCGTGGGATTGCAGCTTATAAGCTCTACCTTCCAGTTATGCCTTTCGGCGTATCTTGTATACATTCTTAAAAGGGTCGATGCAAACAAAGCTGCTTCTTCTCCTCCTGTGCCGGCTCTTATCTCAAGGAAAACATTTTTGTCATCGTTTGGATCTTTAGGCAGCAGGAGCAGCTTGAGTTCATTCTCAAGCTTTTCTTTTTTGGTTTCAAGGTCTTTTATCTCATCTTCGGCAAGGTCTTTCAATTCGCTGTCAAGCTTATCCTGGAGCATTGCCTTATCATTATCCATATTTTTTAATACATCTTTATACTCTCTATATTTATTTACAATTTCTTCAAGGCCGGCATGCTCTTTCATAAGTTTCTGCCATTCCTGCTGGTCGGCTATCACTTCAGGATCACTTATTTTTTTAGTTAAGTCTATATACTTTTGCTCTATAAAATCTAATTTCTCCAGCATATATATCACTCCGAATCCAATGTCAGGTATATACCAAATTCAAAAGGCAAACCCGACCGTGCTTTTTATCATACAAAATTACCATATCACAATTTTATAACGCATCAGCAGAAAATTTTTCATCTGCAGCTAAAGCTGGGCGAAAAAATTCCCCGCTTGAAAACCAAAGCAATACCACTACAAGTGGGAAGCATCTATTGCCTCGTTACATTATATCAAAAAAAATGATCTCAAACAATCAACATATCTTTTTGCCGATTATACACCTATCCATGCCTGCCAAATCCTTGAGTACATTTATGTTTGAGAAACCAGCCCGTAACATTATATCAGCTACTGCTTTTCCCTGATCAAAACCTATCTCATATACAAGCATGCCCCCCGCCTTGATGCAAGTTGAAGCAGACATCGTTATCTGCCTATAATATTTCAGACCATCTCTCCCCCCATCCAGTGCAATGTGGGGTTCAAAGTCCCTTACATCCCTTTGGAGCGATTGTATAACATCGGTTCTGATATAGGGAGGATTGGATACCACAAAGTCGAATTCTTCTTTGGCCACAGGCTCCATCAAGTTTCCCTTTATGATCTTGACCCTTTCTTTTACATGGTTTAAATCCGCATTTTTATTTGATATTTCAACTGCGCTATCGCTTATATCCATCATTGTAACAAACGCATACTTTACATAATGCGCAATGCTTATTCCAATCGCTCCGCTGCCGCATCCGACATCTGCAATACTGACTTGGCCATCAATGCTTTTACATTCCCTTATAACGGTTTCCGCTATAACTTCAGTATCAGCTCTCGGAATCAACACGCCTGGTTCTATATAAAAATCCAATCCCATAAATTCCTTATGTCCTGTTATATATGCTATAGGCATGCCTTTGGCCCTGTCTTCAATATATCTTAAAAAGCTTTCATATTCAGCGCCTGATAGTTCACTTTCACCTTCGGTCATGATCTTGATCCTATCCCAGTTCAAAACGAATCCGAGTATAAGTTCCGCATCCAGTCTCGGGCTTGAACTGCCGGCTTTTTTCAAAATAGAACTGCCGCTAGACAAAGCTTGAAACACCTTTACCAAGCATCTGCCTCCTTATCTTCATCAATTACACTCTTTAAGGCGGCAATTGCCACCTCAAGCTGGCTGTCATCAGGTTGAGCCGTCGTCAATTTCTGCAAAAGGAGCCCTGGATAATATAATGTCTGAATGATTTTAGAATCCGAACCTCCTATAAATTTCAATATCTCATACGAAATGCCGGCTACTACAGGCAGCAGCAGTATCCTTGATATTATTCTGACGATTATTCCAGGCCATCCTAAAAATGAAAATACAAATATGCTGACAAGCATCACTATGAACATGAAATTGGTGCCGCATCTAGGATGAAGAGTCGAGTATTTCCTTGCATTCTCAACCGTGAGCTCCTCTTCATTTTCATAGCAGAATATAGTTTTATGCTCGGCCCCATGGTATTGGAACACTCTTTTCACATCACTCATTCTCGATATAAGGAAAATATATATTATAAAAATTGTTACCCTTATTATTCCTTCCATAAGATTTTTAAAAATAACACCGCCACCCAGCTTTTTTATAAAGCTCATAGCCACCGAGGGAAGTACGAAAAACAGCAGTATCGCAAACATAAGGGATAATACAAGAGAAAAGCCCATAACAGCATTTTCATACTTCTCTCCAAATATTTTAGTCAAGAACTTCTCAAACCATCCCGGTTCTTCTTCATCCTCTTCATCATCAAAAAATTTTGCTGAAAAGCTCAATGCTTTTACTCCTATTATGAGCGATTCAATCAAAGCCACTGAACCTCTTATAAAAGGCAAGCCGAGTATTTTATTTTTTTTCGTAGCGCTTTCATACTCACTTTTATCGATCCTTATCTCGGAGTTTGGCAGCCTGACAGCGGAAGCTATTCCCTTTGGGCCTCTCATCATCACGCCCTCAATCAAGGCCTGGCCTCCTGTACTGGTCTTTCTTTTGGTTTTCCAATCCTTCATATACTCACCCCATCTCAATACAGTTATTATATCATAAAGGGGGTATTGTTATATAACCCGAGAAATGTCAACGCTCAATAATTCATATAATTTTAATTTTTTATTAATAAATCGTTAAAATTTAGGATTTACTATATAAATATAAAGAATCCTCCTTCTTTTTTAAAATTCATAAGGAAATAGCCTGCATAAGGCTATTTGTGTTTTTTGGAGAATATTTCTTGCAATGCTATATCAAAATCAACAGCATAGTTAATAGAACTTTAATTTAGAATTTACAATCTTCCAGGGACTATGTGGCACTTCCTGCATCTTGCTTCATAACTTTCAGTAGCTCCTACAAGCACAACTGGATCCGAATAATTGGCAGGCTTTCCATTTATAAACCTCTGGGTGCGGGTTGCAGGATTGCCGCAAACCATACATATGGCCTGGAGTTTATCCACAAGCTCGGCAGTTGCCATAAGATATGGCGTGGGGCCAAAAGGCTCGCCTCTAAAGTCCATGTCGAGTCCGGCACATATCACTCTTTTATTATCATCAGCCAATCTCTTGCATACCTTCACAATCTCCTGATCAAAAAATTGCACTTCATCTATTGCTACAACCTGTGTATCTTCGTCTACAAGCTTGATTATCTCATTCGAATTTTTTACAGCGATGGCGCCTGTCCTGTCCCCGGCATGTGACACAACATCGTTTATATCATACCTGTCGTCAATAGAAGGCTTGAACACTTGCACCTTCTGCCTTGCTATCTTGGCTCTTTTTATTCTTCTTATAAGCTCCTCAGATTTTCCACTATACATTGGCCCCACTATGACTTCAACCCATCCATGATCTTTCGGTCCGTACATATAAAACCCCTCCCTAAGATAAGAAAAACTAGCAATTTAAACATCTTCGGCAAAACGTTACTGAATATCAATACAAATGATATTTTATCACCTTTGAAAAGCAAATAACATATTTATAATATCTAAAATATGATCAATTTTAAGATATATTAAAGGGGCTGTTGCAAAATAATTTTTGGCTATGTAAAGTATATGTTGATTTTGAGCATGGTCAAAATTAAAAAAGCCCTGATGCAGCAAAAATACAACATAAGGGTGT
>CALCDS010000277.1 GCA_937900065.1 uncultured Clostridiaceae bacterium
CTGCTGCAACAATGCATTGCGCATTGTGCAGCAAGACCCAGCATAATCATACGCGGTTTCTTGTTGAAACATCATGCTATCGCCTATATCACAGATCTTCTCCGATGACCTTTACTTCAGGCTCCAAGCTTATTTCAAATTTTTTATAAACCGTTTCCTCTACAATATCTATAAGCTTCAATATATCATCGGCCGTTGCATTGCCTACATTCACTATAAAACCCGAGTGCATCGTAGATACCATTGCACCGCCCACGCTCCTACCTTTCAAGCCTGCCTCTTCAATCAGCTTAGGGGCAAAACTTTCCTTAGGCCTTTTAAATGTGCTGCCTGCACTTGGCATATTAAGGGGCTGTTTCGCCTTCCGCCTCTCTCTCAATGTATCCATCCTTGCTTTAATCTCATCATATTCCCCAATCTTTAAGGCAAACTTGGCTCTTACGGCAATATATCCCTTAGCGCTTACTATGCTGGTCCTATAGCCCATTTGAAGCTCTTCTTTGCTCAAAGTTCTTATATTCAAGTCATCATCGATCACATCGGCCGAATAAATCACATCATTTATCTCAGAGTTATACGCGCCTGCGTTCATTGCAATCGCCCCGCCGACAGTGCCGGGTATTCCGCTTGCAAATTCCATACCCTTTAAGCTTGCCCTAAGAGCTTCTTTTGAAACCACTGACAGAAGAGCACCGGCTTCGGCTGTTATCATGCTGCCTTCAGTATATATCTTGCTGAAGTCATCAAATATTTTCAATACTACACCCCTGATTCCGCCATCTTTAACTACAAGGTTTGTGCCGTTTCCCATCACAAATATAGGGCATTCATTCTCACGGCAAAGCCTCAATATATCCCTTATCTGGATTTCATCATTAGGGGTTATAAAAATATCGGCCGGTCCCCCAACTTTAAAAGATGTATGGTTTTTCATTGGCTCATTTATTTTTATATTATCTTTTCCAACAACTGCAATGAATTTCTCAATTATATCGCACTTATTCACCGCCTCATCTCCTTACTGTTTCTACCATATTAATCTATGTTAACTTTCCATGCGGACAAACAGTTACAACAGTTTATCACAATAATTAAAGTATAATTTCAGTAACCGACTTGTGCAAGTCTATGCTTATCAAAGATTGCAATTTTTTTATAGTTTCAAAAACTATTCTACATCAAGGAGTTTGCCCTTGTCATGAAGATATTTTTTGAATCTTTCAGGAGATGTATTCATTATCATATCATCTTCAATACCTGCTTCTTTTATGATATGGTCTGCTTTTTCAAATTCGCCTATTGAAAAACAGATATGAGCATCGCTTCCAATCACTATCTGTGCTCCAAACTCTTTTGCCTTTTGTGCTATTTTAAGGCAATTGTCATAGCTTCCTATTCTTGATGTAACAAATGAGCTGTTGTTTATCTCTATCAAAACATTCTTTTGCTTTGCAGCCTTTACCACTGCATCTATATCTATCTTAAATGCCGGATTGCCCGGATGACCGATTATGTCGACATATTTATTATCCATTGCATTGATCAAGGCTCTTGTATTTTCATCCCTGCTCCCCGGCTTCAAGCATATATCATGAAGGCTTGCAATAACCAAATCCAGCTTTTTTAACCTTTCGGCAGGCATGTCAAGTTTTCCATCATAATCCATTATATTAGCTTCAACGCCCCTAAGCACATAAACCCCATATATTATCCTCGGGATTACCTTTAGATTTCCAAAGTATATTATGCTTGGCCCGCCAGGCATGGCAGGGCCATGTTCCGTATCGGCCATCATTTTAAGCCCCTTATCGGCTGCACACTTCACATTTTCAAGAAGTGTAGTGTACGCATGGCCGCTTACAATCGTATGAGTATGTGTATCAATCAGATATTTCATTTCTTATGCCTCCTAAAACAATGACTATTTATTGTTAAACCATTTTTAATACTGTGTTGTCTCTAAAACAGCCTCATCCATTTATTGCTCTATAATTTATCTCTTATGAAAAAAATCGTATACGGATCGTGCAGATGATTCATTCATGCCCTGCACCGACTTCAGCTCTTCGATTTCAGCCTCTTTTATCTTATCTATCGAGCCAAAGTGCTTCATAAGAGCTTTTTTTCTTGTATCTCCAATTCCCTTGATCTCATTGAGCACTGATTTTACCATTCTTGAATTCCTAAGGCTCCTATGATAACTTATGGCAAACCTGTGAGCTTCATCCTGTATCCTGGTTATCAGCTTAAAGGCTTCTGAATTTCTTGAAACCGGCAGCTCCCTGCCGTCATATATAAGGCCTCTTGTCCTATGCCGGTCGTCTTTGACCATCCCACACACGGGTATGTCTATGTCCAATCCGCACAGGACCTTCAGCACGGCGTTGACCTGTCCTTCTCCTCCATCTATCATAACCAAATCCGGCAGATTTGAAAACTTTCCCGGGTTTGTATCTATATTTTTCAGCTTCAACATTTTTAACTCTTCAAGCCCGCGCTTAAAACGCCTCTCAAGCACTTCCTGCATGCTTCCATAATCATCTGGCCCGGAAACCGACTTGATTTTAAATCTTCTATATTCGCTGTTTTTAGGTTTGCCGTCTATGAATACGACCATGGAACCTACGGGATCCACCCCCTGTATGTTTGAAATATCAAATGCCTCGATTCTGGACGGCAATTCATCGAGTCCCAATACATCCGAAAGTTCTTCTATGGCTCCCTTTGACATTTGCTCCTCTTTGATCAGCTTTTGGCTGAAATTTTTAAGCGCTATAGCCGCGTTTTCCGCGACCATGTTTACCAGCTGCTTCTTTTCACCAACTTTAGGCACCTTTATATGGACCTTTGAACCTTTTTTGCTTTCAAGCCAGGATTCAATTATATTTGTCTCATCTATTTCTTCCTGCAAAAGTATATCCCTTGGCACAAAAACCGTACCAGAGTAAAATTGTTTTACAAACTCAGTCAGAATCTCCCGTGATGAAGAGCTGCAGCCGTCCGGAATCATAAAATGTTCCCTGCCTATCAGCTTTCCTCCCCTTACGAAAAAAATCTGTATGCAGGTACTGTCTTCAGATTGGGCAAACGCTATCACATCCTCGTCCTCCATGCTTGAGGAGAGGACTTTCTGCTTTTCCTGTATTTGCTTTAAGGCAATTATTTTATCCCTGTAATCTGCGGCCTTCTCATACTCCATTTTCTCGGACGCGTCATCCATCCTTATCTTAAGTTCATCCATGAGTTCGGACTGCTCTCCGGATAGGAAAAGGCATATTTCCTTCATCATGCTTTTGTATTCTTCCTTATCTACATTACCCCGGCATGGTGCGCTGCATCTTCCTATATAATAATTGAGGCAAGGCCTGCCGCTTAAAGCCTTATCAGAAGAAATAGCCCTGCTGCAGGTGCGCACTTTAAACAGCTTTTTTATGATATCTATGGTCTCCCTTATTGCGTACGAACCTGAATAGGGCCCAAAATATTTGGCACCATCTCTTTCTATTTTTCTAGCCATAATCACTCTTGGATACTCTTCATTCATAGTGACTTTTATATATGGATAATGCTTATCGTCTTTCAAGAGTATGTTATACTTTGGCCTATGCTTTTTTATAAGGTTGCATTCCAAAATCAAAGCTTCAAGTTCGGAATCGGTAACTATGTACTCAAATTCTGCGATGTTCTCAACCATTGCCCTCACTTTGGGGGAATGGTTCTTTGAATTTTGGAAATACTGCCTCACTCTATTTTTAAGAGATACTGCTTTGCCAATATATATTATGTGCATGTTTTTGTCCTTCATAATATACACGCCCGGCTGTTCGGGCAGCAATTTCAGCTGTTCTTCTATATTGAACATTCTCTTCCTCTTCCTATTACCATATGATTTATGCTATTTTAAGCTTTATATTGATTTTTGAACATCACTCTTGCAGTTTGCACTTGGATTTGTTCAAAATCAATGCGCAATATATCTTTACCATGCAATATCGTCACGCTATTTATTCAAATAGGCCTCCAAAACCTTTCTTGAAACCGATGCGGCTTTTCCGCCGCTTTCAGCCACATTCTCCACAACAGTGGCAATTGCGATTTCCGGATCATTTGCCGGCATAAAGGCCACAAACCATGAATGAGGATTTTTGCCTTCTCCGACATCGGCGGTCCCGGTCTTGCCTGCAACATCCACTCCGGATATGATCGCATTTTTGCCGGTTCCTCTTTTTACAACATCCACCATCATATCTCCAACCTTATCCGCTGTTTCGCTGCTTATAGGCTGTGACAGCACCGATGGTTTTGCATTGCTTATATCCCATCCGTACGGGTCGACTATGGATTTTACAAGCACAGGCTTCATCATGACGCCCCCATTTGCTATCGTTGATACCGCAAGCAGCATCTGAAGCGGAGTAACCCTTACATTATACTGGCCTATTGAACTTTGAGCTACGCTGTCGGGCCTGCTTTCGTCTATTGAAGGAAAATAGCTTTGAGATACTTGAATATCAAATGGTATGCTCTTGTTGAAATAAAAATCTTCAGCACCTTTTTTAAGCCTGGCCGCGCCAAGCTCCATTCCTATTTGTCCGAAAACCACATTGCTGGATACCCTTAGGGCATCGTGCATGGCTATCCTTCCATGAGCTTCGGAGTTAAAATTATTTAAAGTATAGTTCCCTATTTTTAAATATCCCTTGTCAACATACTCTTTGGTTTCTATACCGCTTATGTTCTCAAGAGCTTCGCTCGCAACTATTATTTTGAACGTCGAACCCGGAGGATAAATGCCGGGCTGTATTGCCCTGTTTAAAAATACCCCCTCTTCATCCCGCTTTGAGAGGGTATTCCAATCCCTATCAACTGTGCTTGGATTAAAAGTAGGCTTTGATACCATGCATAATATCTCACCGGTTTTTGGATTCATCGCTACTATTGAACCCCTGTTGTTTCCAAGGGCATCATATGCAGCTTTTTGAAGGTCCGAATCTATCGTAAGCATAAGGCCGTTACCCTTTCTTTCGGCCCTGGTCATTATGTCCCTGACAAGCTTGAATGGATTGATTACATCAGCATTGAGCAGTTCGCTTGCATATGCTCTTTCAAGCCCCGAAGTACCGTATTTCATGCTGTAGTATCCAATCACCGGAGCATAAGCCATTTCATAGCCTTCCTTATATACTCTCTTTTGTGAGTTGTCCTCCTGCCTTACGCTGTCTGCAATCACATTCATATCCCTGTCATATATGGTTCCCCTTAAAACTTCATACTCCTTGTTCCGGTTCCTCCTGTTATATGGATCCGACGCAAGGTTTTCGCCGTACTTTATCTCGAAAAAAGAAAGGTAGCCTATTATAACAAAGAATGCAGCACAAATTACAATCAACACTTTTATTATATTCTTTCTGGATTTATCGTCCATCGGATCACTTCCAATAGTTTT
>CALCDS010000278.1 GCA_937900065.1 uncultured Clostridiaceae bacterium
GCGAACTGGCGAGCGGGATTGCTCAAAATCAACATTATACTTTAACAGAGCCAATCGCTATTTAAAATTATGTGCCACCTTTGCCATTGCAAGTATATTCTCAAGCGGCGTAGACACGGGTATATCGCATCCTGGCATCAGCACATAGCCTCCGTTTTTTGAAGCTTTTTGGCAGCATTCCTCGGCCTTGCTTTTGACATCTGCAACAGATCCTTCAAGCATTACTCCAACAGGATCGATGTTGCCCGCAAGTGCGGTTTTACCCTTGAGCTTTGCCTTGATAAACTGCAGATCCACCTTATAGTCCACAGAAAATAAATCCGTATCTATTTCATCTATATAATCCGCTATTCTCTTTGTATTTCCACAAATATGAGTCATTTTAGCAAGAACCTTGTTTGATATTTCTTGATTGTTTTTTTTCAAGAAAGGAGCTGCCAAGTTTTTAAACATGCGCGATGATATCATATCACCGGATGATGTCGGCTCTGACTGGCATATCAGCTCTGCACCTGCATCAACAAAAAGGTTCAGGTATTTTAATGCAAACTCTGATGTGTAATGCAAAATATGTTGTGCAGCGGCAGCATCCTTCATGCATATTTTCATAAATCTTTCAAGCCCGTAGAGAAGGCCTGCCAGTGTAAATGGCCCCCATTGGCTCACGCCTATGAGATATTCATCCCCGGCTTCATTTGCAATGATCCTTGTAGATTCCAGTAAATTTTCTATTTCTCTGCTGTTTTCAATACTGCTTATATCCAAATTGTCGATATCGTCGGGATCAACAAGCAGCGGATTGTCCACGCTGCTTGAAAAGCCGATTTTATCAAAAACGGCGTCGGCGCCAAGCGCTTTAAGCAAAAGATTATTGCAGCCTGCTGCCGTCCATATCAAATCCATGTTTAATATTTTATTTGTATTGATTACAAACTCCGAATTATTTATCGGAGATAGATTTATAAAATCATGAATCGTCATATTGTTTCTGCTGTATTCCCATACTCCGCTTGAAAGCAGGATGACGGGTATACGCGGTGTAGTTTTAAATTTCAATGCGGATAAAAGAATCTCTTTGCTATTCAAAAATAGCCCTCCTCTTATTAAAACAAACCCTTGCTGAAATACCTGTCTCCCCTGTCGGGAAAGACGGCCACTATATTTCCGCTTGTGATTCTTTTTGAAAGCTTCAAAGCTCCAAAAAGAGCCGCTCCGGTCGATGAACCTCCAAGTATTCCTTCTTTTTTCATAAGCAGCCTTGATGCACTGAAGGCTTCATCATCGCTCACCTTTATGACATCGTCGACCAGGCTCATATCCATTGTATCTGCAACAAAGTCATTTCCGATTCCTTCAATATTATAAGGGCCTTCGGCTCCTCCGCCTAAGGTCGAGCCGTATGGGTCAACTAAAATGCCCTTTACATCAGGCTTTTTTTCCTTTAAATATTTTACGATTCCTGAAAATGTACCTCCGCTGCCCGCACCTGCAACCAGATAATCTATATTTCCTTCGAGGCTCTCATATATTTCCGGACCTGTCGTTTCATAATGTGCCAATGGATTTGCAGGATTTTTAAATTGGTCGAGGGATATTGCTCCGTCAATTTTGGAAACCAACTCTTTAGCCTTTTTGCCGGCGCCAAGCATCCCTTCTTCTCTGGGAGTTATCACTATTTTGGCTCCCAGTGCTTTCATCAAGGAAAGTTTTTCCTGTGAGAATTTTTCAGGCACGGTAAATATGACGCGGTAACCTTTGTTAAGAGCCGCAAGAGCTATGCCTATGCCTGTGTTTCCGGCAGTTGCATCCACTATTGTTCCGCCTTTTTTTAGGGTACCCTTTTTTTCAGCATCCTTTATCATGTATTCGCCTATCCTGTCTTTTACGCTTCCGCCCGGATTCCAAAGCTCAAGCTTTGCAAACAGATTCACATTTTTATCCACACCAAGATTGTTTAATTTGATAATAGGCGTTTTACCTATCAATTCATGAATGCTATTATAGTAATTCATACTTTTACCTCCTCAGACTGTTATTGAATGCATTTTCCAAGTCGCCCTTTATATCATGCTTGTCTTCAAGGCCTACGGATAATCTGACGAGATTATCCACTATGCCAACCTTCTGCCTGATATCATATGGTATGGAAGCATGCGTCATGGTCGCAGGATGGCAGATTAAAGATTCGACTCCACCAAGGCTTTCGCCCAAAGTTATTATCTTTAATGAAGAATAAAAATCTTTAAGATCATATTTTTTATTGAGTATGAAGGATATCATTCCTCCTCCCCCTGAAGCCTGCTTGGAATTGATATCATAGCCTTCACTGCCTTTAAGCCCCGGATAATAGACTTTATCCACTCCCGGATGATTTTCAAGGTATTCGGCTATGAATTGGGCATTTTCAATGTGCCTAGCCATTCGGACACCGAGCGTTTTTATTCCTCTGATTAAAAGCCAGGAGTCAAAGGGTTGAAGGATTCCTCCGGTCGAGTTCTGTATGAATTGAAGCCTCTCTCCCAAACCGTCATCATTGACCACGGCCAATCCCGCGATTAAATCGCTGTGTCCTCCCAAATATTTTGTCGCACTGTGTACGACGATATCCGCGCCGAGCAGAATGGGCCTTTGCAGGTATGGTGTCATAAATGTGTTGTCGACTATCAAGTAAATATTGTGCTTTTTCGCTATTTTAGATACCGCTTCGATATCGGTAACGTTCATAAGCGGATTTGCAGGGGTTTCAATGAAAATAGCTTTTACAGAAGGTCCAACTTTGCTGTCAAGAAGCGATAGGTCCCTTGTTTCAACTATTTCATATTTTATCCCGAAATTATTGAATACCTTATCCAAAACACGGAATGTGCCGCCATAGATATTGCTTGAGATGATGATCTTGTCACCGCTTTTAAAAAGGCTCAATACTGCGGTTATGGCCGCCATTCCGGAGGCAAATGCAAAGCCGTATTTGGCGCCTTCAAGATCTGCAATCAACTTTTCCAGCGCATGTCTTGTAGGATTTCCGGTCCTTGAGTATTCATAACCGCTGCTTTTCCCAAGGGACGACTGCTTGTATGTCGACGTTTGATAAATAGGAACGCTGACGGCTCCAGTGTGCTTGTCACCATCGATTCCTCCGTGTATTAACAATGTGTTCATGTTCATGTTGCTTTCACTGTCCTTCTAATAAAATTTTGGTATACAAAAAAACCTTTTGCCTCTGCATATGCAGAAGCAAAAGGTTAACTTTCACGGTCCCATTCTGTTTAAGGAATAATCCTTATCTTTGTTGGTACTGACATACCTCAATGCTGTAACGGGCATCTCCGTTGGATACTACTTGATTTATGCAGATACTGCACAAAATTTCAATCCACAGCTCCAAGGAGCACTTCTAAGAATTTTCATAAAGCCTATCTTTCAGCCAAGGATAAGCTTCTCTGTTTACTCCAATCCTTATACTTTCCCTCATCATCGCTTTATGGTAAGAAAATTTTCCTATAACCGAAAAATTTTCTGCTGATACAATATAAATATCCGAGTAATTTACTCAAGATTTACTATTAGTAATGATAGTAGTAAAATGCAAATCTGTCAATATGAATTTTTATGAAAACATTATTTTTTGTCTCTGTTAAGGCACAATTTTGATTTTTTAACAGTCCAAGCTATATGGAAAACATTTTTCTTTAATCTTGGGACCTGAAAATGCGCTGATTAAAGAATGATTTCTTTATTCCATAATATGCTATCTGTTCATACAGTTGCATAACTTCCAAGTTTGGTGGTGATAGTATATAATAGTATAAATACCATTTATAAGTTCATGCTGGATAAATACAGCAACTATGGATAAGGGGGGTAGACAGTTTAATGAAAAAGGATCATGTTCATATGTTGAAAAGGTCGCTAGGCTATGTTGCAGCATCGATATTATTTGCAAGCAATGTTTTAAATCCGGTTACAGCAAGCGCATTAGGTGGGTTTGATCTTAATTCATCCGTGATATCAAACGCAATAAACGAATATAGTGTAGATATTGCCCCGGGAGTCAGTGAAAGCCGGTACAGCTTTGAAGACAGGGAAGGTAAAATGACCGAGGCATTTGTGGTTGAAATGGATATGGATAATCCGGAAGTATCGATTGAAGCCGGTACGCCGAACAATGGGGTAATATTTGGCACACAAACGGTAAGGCAGCAGGCTGCTGCGGAATCCCAAGAAGGACATATGGTGGTTGCAGCCGTAAACGGAGATTTTTATAATATGGCTAATGGAGAACCGTTTGGAATCGTATTCAAGGACGGGAGAGAAGTAAAGCCGGGAATGTTTTCCGACTGGAGATTTTTTGCCATTACCAAGGATAGAAAGGCTGTCATAGGTGATGTAAACTATTACAATAAAATAAAGAGCAATATAAAGGAAGCCTTAGGCGGCCAGGCAATACTTGTAAAGGGCGGCAAACCTTTTGAAACGCCGCAGTTCAACACCGGAAGGCAGCCGAGGACCGCAGTTGGAATAAAAGCCGATGGGGATGTGTTTTTTTTAACTGTGGATGGAAGGCAGGAGCCTTATTCTTCAGGCATATCGTCTGAAGAAATAACCCAGATGATGATCGACCTGGGCGCGGTGACTGCTCTTGGCCTGGATGGAGGCGGTTCAACTACATATTTATCAAGGAAACCCGGTTATGACTATCTTCAGCTTGTAAACAGGCCGTCAGGGTCATACGAGAGGAATGTGGCGAATTCATGGCTGGTTGTTTCAACCGTGATACCGGATCATATATTTGATAATGCGTTTATCGAACCATATGATCAATCATATACACCCGGCTCATCTATACAGTTCTCGTTTAAGGGAAGGGACAGGTCGCTTTCTCCGGCTGAAGGGCCGTCTTCAGGATTGGATTGGAAATTGAATGATGAATCATATGGAAGCATAGACAGCAAGGGTAAACTTGTTTCAAACGGCAGGATGGGCGAAGTGCAGGTTTTGCTTAATCAGGGCGAGAAAACCGTTGGAAGCACATGGGTAAAATTTGTAAAACCTGATGAGATGCATTTTGAATCTTCACAGATTGTTGTGGGGAAAAATTCTCAAAAGCCTCTTGGTTTGAAAACCACATATAACAAGAGGTCTTTAAACTGGAATCCTCAGGATATTGACTGGCAGGTTCCAAAATCACTTGGCACTGTCGATGAAAACGGCGTGCTCCATGTATCGGAGCTGCCATTATCCGGAAGGATAACCGCTTATTTTAAAGGAACAAATTTGAGAGCAGGCATAGATGTTATTGTTGCCAAGGAGCCTGAAACCATATTTGACTTTGAAAATCAGTCGGGTGCCTGGAAAACGTCTACAACCCAAAAAGGCGAAATGGGTTCTGCAGATTTAATTTCACCGCCCGAGGGAGTTTCTCGTTTCGGTGAAAAGTCTCTTAAAATAGATTTTGATATGACTAAGGCTCAAAAACAGACGACGCTTGGAGTATATGCAGGGCCTGGAAAACCGGTCACTGTGCCGGGAAATGCGACTTCAATAGGAATGTGGGTGTATGCAGAGCCTGCTGCCAGTGGTTATTGGTTTAGGATGACTATAACAGACAGCAAAGGCAAATCGCAATATATCAACTTTACGGATTCAGATACAGGAATCGACTGGACAGGATGGAGATATGTAGAGGCTAAAATACCTTCGGATGCAATCGGCCAGCTTCAGATAGACGGAGTAGAGGCTTTAAGGATAATGTCAATAAAATCCGGAGAGACCGGACCCATGACAAAAGGTTCGATCTATGTGGATAACATCAAGGCCGTGTATGGAGACAGCATGGAGGATTTGCACGCTCCGGTGATAGAATCCATAGATGTTGACAATAAACTATATAATGAGAGCAATGTAGATATAACGGCTTCGATACATGAATATGAAAATGATTCTTATATGACAGGGGTCGATTGGGATTCTGTAAAAATATTTGTGGATGATAAAGACTATACAGACAAAAAAGGCAATTTTGCATATGACGATGACGGATATGCAAAGCTTTCAGGTTTGAAATGGGAGGATGGGCTCCATAAGGTAACCGTGCTTGTAAAAGATGCAGCAGGTAACCAATCCACAAAAACAGTTTATTTTAAAATAGATACGTCGGCCAAAGAATCCAATAAAAATTAGAATGAGTATTTTTATTATTGCTCTGTTGACATCAACAGAGCAAATATTTTGGAGTTTACACATCTGATGTGAAGGAAGGCTGTTTTATGAATAAGATGCTTGTACTTGCTGAAAAGCCATCTGTTGGAAGAGACATTGCAAGAGTTTTAAATTGCGGCAAACAGGGGAAAGGCTATTTTGAAGGAAGCAGATATATAGTTACATGGGCTCTCGGCCATCTGGTGACTCTGGCCGACCCTGAAGTGTATGATGAAAAATACAAAGCATGGAAGTTAGATGAACTTCCCATGCTCCCATCACCTGTAAAATTAGTTGTAATCAAGAAAACAAGGGGCCAGTTTAATATCGTAAAAGAGCAGCTGTACAGGAATGATGTAAGAGAAGTTGTAATTGCAACCGATGCAGGGCGTGAAGGAGAGCTTGTGGCAAGGTGGATACTTGAAAAAGCAAAAGTTAAAAAGCCTTTATATAGGCTTTGGATTTCTTCGGTTACGGACAGGGCTATAAAGGACGGATTTATGAGGCTTAAGGATGGCAAAGAATATGAGAACCTTTATGCTTCGGCACAGGCCCGTGCCGAAGCCGATTGGTTCGTGGGAATAAATGCAACGCGGGCTTTGACTTGCAAATACAATGCACAGCTTTCCTGCGGCAGGGTTCAGACTCCTACTGTTATGATCATCGCATCAAGGGAGGATGAAATCAGAAATTTCAAGCCGAAACCGTTCTATGGAATTACCGCATTTGCTGATAATTTAAAGCTTATATGGAGGGATAAATCTTCCCGTGATTATAGGACATTTGACAAGGATAGATGCGACGAGATTTTAAAGTCCCTCAAGGGTAAAAATGCCGTGGTAAAGCGGATTGATAAATCACATAAGAGAGCTTATTCTCCGCAGTTATATGACCTTACCGAATTGCAAAGGGATGCCAATAAGATATTTGATTTTTCGGCAAAAGAGACGCTTTCCATAATGCAATCCCTCTATGAAAGCCATAAGATATTGACATATCCAAGGACTGACTCAAGATATATATCTTCAGATATTGTGGATACTCTTGAAGAAAGGATCAGAGCGTGCGGCGTCGGGCCGTATTCAGGCATTGCCTTTAAGGTAAGGGGCCGGATCAATCCAAGCAAACACTTTGTTGATGATGCAAAAGTTTCAGACCACCATGCCATAATACCGACTGAACAGCCTGTTATATTGAGTTCTTTAAGCGATAAGGAAAGAAAAATATATGATCTTGTTATAAAGCGTTTTCTTGCCGTATTATATCCTCCGTTTGAGTATGAGGCTACCACAATAGAAGCTGAGATTGGCAGCCAGTCTTTTATTGCAAAGGGGAAAAATATTATATCGCAGGGCTGGAAAGAAGTTTACCAAAATAAATATGATGAAGAAGATGAACGCGATATTTCAGAGCAGAATATTCCAAAATTAAATGAAGGGGATATTTTAAACATATCGTCACTATCCCAAAATATAGGCGAGACCAAGCCTCCTGCTCCTTTTACCGAAGCAACGCTGCTTTCGGCGATGGAAAATCCAATCAAATATATGAATACTTGCGATAAGGATTTGATAAAAACAATGGGTGAAGCTGGAGGATTAGGAACTGTGGCAACTAGAGCCGATATAATTGAAAAGCTCTTCAATACATTTCTTATTGAAAAAAGGGGAAAAGAGATATTTACAACTTCAAAGGGGAGGCAGCTTCTTGAGCTTGTTCCTGAAGACTTGAAATCTCCTGTGCTTACGGCACAGTGGGAACAAAAGTTGACTGCAATATCCAAGGGCTCGCTTGATAAAAACGTTTTTATAGATGACATGAAAAGGTATGCATCTGAACTAGTGGGTGATATTAAAAACAGTGAAGCAAAATTTAAGTATGATAATTTGACTAGAACCAAATGTCCCCGCTGCGGCAAATATATGCTCGAGGTAAAAGGCAAGAATGGAAAGATGCTCATATGCCAGGACAGGGAGTGCGGCTATAGGGAGAACATCTCCAGGACGACCAATGCGAGATGCCCGAACTGTCATAAAAAGCTTGAGCTTTATGGTGAAGGTGAAAACCGCATATTCATATGCAGCTGCGGCTACAGGGAGAAATTGAAGGCTTTCAAAGAGAGAAAAAAGGACAACGATAAAAGCTCAACAAAGCGTGACATTGCACAGTATATGAAAGAGCAAAGAAAATCACAGGGAAAATCCATCAATTCATCTCTTGCTGAAGCATTATCGCATATAAAGTTATAATTATGCAAGAAACTCTCTAAAATAACTTTTAAATAACTCAAAAGAGAATCTAATTTTCTTGATTTAAATGAGGGGCCGATAGAATTGGCAGGGCAAGCCAATTCCATCGGCCTTTGTGCAACATTCTCATTTATAAAATGTTTCACGTGAAACAATTCCCGGAAATGTATGATATTGGCTGCATAGAGGACTGTTTGCATACTTATAAACTGTTATATATACAGTCTTATGTTGTATTTTTGC
>CALCDS010000279.1 GCA_937900065.1 uncultured Clostridiaceae bacterium
ATAGTTTTAAATAAAATAAAAAATCATTAATTTTCAAATATCGTCTTTAAGATAGTTCTCCTTATTCAACATTTATGCTTAATAATACCTCTAATAAGTACATCAATCAATTCTCGGACACCTTTTGGAGTATGCCCAGACCTATAAAAGTTATAACCATGGAGCTTCCGCCGTAACTTATCAGAGGAAGCGTGATTCCGGTAAGCGGTATGAGCTTTATCGTGCCGCCTATTATGACAAACACCTGTGACCCTATCATAGTGGATAACCCCACCGACACAAGCTTGCTGAAATTGCTTTCAGAGTATATCGCAGACCTGAATCCCCTGTATATGAGAAGGAAGTACGCTATTATTATAGCAAAACCCCCTAAAAGGCCTAGTTCTTCACATATGATCGAAAATATCATATCGGTTTCAACTTCAGGAATGTATTCGGGATGGCCCAGATAAAGTCCTGTTCCCAAAAATCCACCCGAAGCTATGGCAAACATCGACTGTACAATCTGATATCCCAAATTGTTGGGATCGCTCCACGGATTTATCCACATCTGCACCCTCTGCCTTACATGGGAGAATGTAAAATAACTTCCGAAAGCTCCGGCAATGAAAAGTCCTAATGCAGACAATACATAACTTATTTTGGACGTGCTTACATATACCATTGCCAGCGAAATACAGAAAAAAATCAATGCCGTGCCGAGGTCCTTTTGAAGCACTAAAAGTATCAGCGATATGCCTACAACAGCCGCCGGAACTATGAGATCTTTCCATTTCTTAAAGTCCTTAAGAGCTAAAGCCAGATATAATATTATAAAAATCTTTGAAAATTCGGAGGGTTGAAATGTGGTAAAGCCAAGATCTATCCAGTTCTTAGAGCCTCTCCTGTCGATTCCTATAAACTGCGTGAGCAGAAGCAGCCCAACCGCGGCACCCATATATAAATATTTTAGACCGCTTATGGATTCCATATCCGGGAGCAGCACCACAATCAAAATAAAAAGCGATATGCCGATAGTAAACCATGTAAGCTGTCTTACAGCATAATATGGCTTTATCCTGTAGAGCATAATCAATCCTATTAACGTTAAAAAAGATGAAAGCAGAAAAATATATTTGTCCCCGTCCGGAAAATATTTGCTTATTATAAAATAACCGTATGCAATCAATCCGCTGACAAATATCCCCATAATTAAAGCCATACTGTCTTTGCTGTATAGTGCTATTATCGAGAATGCCAGTATGGCGATACTGCAAACAAGCCTAAGTATTCTCTTTTCCTCCATATGAACATCATTTTCCATACTATCTCTCCCGCTGAATCCAAACTAACCGATCACTTTAAAAAGTATTCCACCGATATTTATGTTATCACCATTTCTGATCACGATGGGTTTATTTATCCGGGCACCGTTTAAAAATGTACCGTTGGTACTTCCAAGATCCTTTAGCACATATGAATTGTTTTTAAGATATATCCGGGCATGTTTTCCGGATACATACTCGCTGTCAAGCACTATATTGTTATCAGGGAGCCTGCCTATTGTTGTCACGGGGCGCAGCGGATAAACAGCGCCTATTGCAATCGAGCTTGCGACATCGACTTTCACGACCTCGATACCTGCAGAGGGCCTTGCCCTGCCGCGGTTCCCTTTTAAATCATTATACATTACCTTTATGACCTTATATAAAAAAACATAAATCATTCCAAGAAGCACAAACCTCATTATCCATATCACAAGCTTCATAAGCATAAAGTCCACCCCTGAATATTCAAATATTGGCAGTGAAAATACAATACATATTATAACGCATCAATAGAAAATTTTTCGGTTGTAGAAAAATTTTCTTACCTTCGCGCTTTAGCGAGGTGAAAAATTATCTCACCGATTGAATGATAAGGTACCCGCCATCGCAAGTGCGGAACATTTATCACCTCGTTATATTATACCACAAGCGTGAAAAACAATTAAAAGAGAGGTGATGCCATTTGATCTTTATGCTTAAAAATAGGGTTAGCCTTAGGCTAACCCTATTTCCATAATAATATTGCCCTTGCGGACTTTGACTTGCTCAAATAATGAATCGATATATGATCCCCCACCTTAAGATCATTGATGCTCCCTGCTTTAAACTGGTACTTATCTTTTTTCCCATCTATCTGCGTAAAAATATATATTCCGTCCGGAATAGTTATATTGGGGTCAATGTTCGGGGTGTTGTCATCTTTGAATATCTCAAGCTTTATTTTTTTATTTATGATATCTATAGAAACTATCTTTCCTTCTATAAGCGCCTCTCCAATATTGCTGTTCAACATCAACCAATCATTGGTATCTTCCGGCTCCTGGGTATTGAGATTATCTATGGATTTTTTAAGCTCATCATTTTCCTTTTGGAGTTTTCCCTTATCGCTTTCAAGCCGCTGCTTTTGCGTCTTTAGATTATTGACCTGCAGTTTTAACTGTTCAAGCTGTGTCTGCTCCGAGATTCCATTATTGGAAGGCTGTATGTTCACGCTTATCCCTCTTATTAAATGCAAGCCCAGCGATACGAACATAAACGCCGCTGCTATATAGGTAAGCCGTTTCATCCACATCATATCTCTGCGCTTTTGAGTCGGAGCTTTCAAAATGACTTCCTTTATTCCCTTTTTCTGACTGTCATTAAGGTTAATCGATACAGCATTCTTTTTCAAGCTCTCAATAATACCCTTTATGGATTCGTACTCCTCTCTACAGGATGAACATGTCTCAATATGCTCCTTCATTTCCGCATTTAAACCGCTTTCAGCCATACCCTCTGCAAAATCATCGATATGCTTTTTAAAGTCGCTGCATTTCATCTTCCTACCTCCTTCAAACCGCCTTTCTCCAATGTTTCCCTTAGTTTTTTGATCGCATAATTCAACCTGGACTTTACCGTGCCGAGCGGGCAGTTCAATACTTCTGATATATCTTCATATGAAAGGTCCTGATAATACCGTAGCGATATTATCAACTTGTATTTTTGTTCAAGCTTGCTCAATGCTATTTTTATATCCAGGCTGGAATCATCATATTCATCAGGTTTCCCCATTGCATCGGAATCTTCTATGTATATAACTTTCTTTCTGCGTCTTATAATATCATTGCATGAATTGATCAATATGCGGTTTAGCCAGTATTTGAAGTAGTAATCATTTCTCAATGAACCTATCGATATATAGGACTTCAATATGCAATCCTGCAGAGCATCATATGCATCCTGACTATTTCCAAGCACACCATATGCGGTTCTGTAAAGTTTATTTTGATATATTTCCACCAATGCGGAAAAAGCACTTTTATCTCCATTCTTGCTTCGGGCTATAAGAGAGGCCTCATCCATCAGTAATCAACTCCAAAGCTTAATATTTAACATCATATACAATCAGCAATATATTAAATTCCTATCTACATTGCATGATGCTTTCAGTGCAAATTCTATCATAAAGACGGAGTATAGTTCAATCCGGTTCGAAAAATATTGCACAGCTCTTTTTTTGCATAAATCATTTGCATGTTTAAACATCCGACATTTTGCGGCACATTATTAACAATTTCGTATGAATTACATATATTACATTAGACCATTTAAAGAATGGGAGTGAATTTGTATGAGAGATCATTTTTATGCTGTTATAGAAAGCATGCCTGCAAGAAGCAGTTTAAAAAGCAACTCGGTGCTGGTCCCCTGCAATATAGTCTCTCAAATGAGCCGTCCTGCAAAAGCGAAAATAAAATTCGGGCTTAAAGAGAAGGCAGTCAATTTGATTCCGGATCAAAATTCCAAAAAAGTAAGATTGCCGAAAGAGTTGGCAAAAGATCTGAATATCTTTGATGGCATGGATGTATGTGTAAAATATAAAAACGATACGCTTATACTCGGGCCTTTAGTAGGAATCCTTATAAACGATTCGGCATTTCAAAGACTATGCAAAGGCAAAGCGGGCAATAAAAGAATGAGACTCATGAGTGCCGCACACCGATCCCATATTTTTGCATATTTCTTCACGGCAGACAATATAATATGGTCCGACCGCACGGTAAGAGGAACATTTTACAAGCATGATACGGATTCGTGGGAGGTAGTGCAATTGCCTCTGCCAGATATACTCTATGACAGGGGCGGAGGATTTTCGCGCGCTGGATCAATCAAGGCCTTGGAACTCAGAAAACAGCTAAACAACTTTAAAGGCCTTAGAAAAGTCAATGCCCAACATTATTTCAGCAAATGGGATTTGTATTGCAGGCTCTCCAAATATGAAGACATAAAAAAATATTTGCCGGATACCATGCTTTATGAAAACGTCTCGACTCTAAAGGCCATGTTAAACAAGCACGATATGGTATACCTCAAATCCTGCACCGGAAGCAACGGAAGGGAAATCATAAGGGTAAAAAAACTTTATGATTCATCCTATGAATATGATTATTACAAAAATAGCGTAATCAAAATCAAAACCGATTCTCTCCGCAAAATTGCAGATGCTGCAAGAAAGCTCATGCATGGAAGAAAATTTATTGTACAACAGGGCATAGAATCACTATCTTATAACGGAAATAAAGTGGACTTGAGAGCCTTGATTCAAAAAAGCTATGAAGGAGAATGGCTTGTCACCAGCCTGCCTGTAAGAATCGCCTCAGGCGGCTGCCCTGTAACAAGCACAAAGAGCGGCTCAAGCGTATATAAATTCGAGGAAGCATTCCTTGATGTGCTTAAATTCAATTATAAACAGGTCGAAGATATCAGGAAAGATATTTATGAACTGCTTAGCGCTGTGGCAGATGCGATACAGAAAGAGTACGGTTCGTTCGGAGAAATGGGGATCGACATACTGATAGACAATGATTTGAAACTGTGGTTTATAGAGTCTAATTCAAAACCTGCAAAAGATACCGTACTGAAATCCGGAACAGAGGAGGAAATCATGAAAGCCTATCAGCGGCCTTTTGAATATGCAAAATACCTGTCAGGGTTCTATGACAGCATAAACATGGAAAATAAATATGAATGATTCCAAAATATTGCTGATTGAGGAGATATGATTATGGCAACTTTAGTCAATATCATTAAAGACAATAATACAGACGATGTATGTATCATTTCAAAAAGTATTGCCGATGCGTTTTCACTCGTCCCTAAAAGCAGATATAAATTGAAATTCGGACAATCAATCGTTTATGCAAAGCTCAACATTTCAGAGAAAGGTAAAAAAAATTCTATAAGGATAAGCTCTAATCTGTTTTCTAAATTGGGCATACCTGAAAACTTGAGGACAAATGTCATGGTAAAAGACGATATGATAATGCTCGGACCTGTACTCGGCATATTCACAAATCCCATATATTTCCGAAAAATACTGCAGCAGCGGCCCCCTCAAAGCTGCCGGCACATGATGAATGCCAACTTAAACTCGCACATTTTCATATACTTTTTCACAACAAAGGGTGCAAACTGGGCTGACAATATAATTGAAGGCTGCTACTATTCGTTAGACTTTGGCCGCTGGATAAAAAAGCAGCTGCCCCTCCCTGATGTTGTTTTCGATAGATGTGTTTACAACAGTTCGAGGCAAGTGCCCTTGGCGGAAAACTACAGGGAACACTTGTTGTCTGGAGGGCTCATAAAAAGAATCAATTCAAAAGACAATCTGGATAAATATTATCTGTACGAAAAACTTAAAAAGTATCCTGAAATCAGGCAATATCTGCCCTATACCATAAAATTCAACAGCATTCAAGATGTGACTGCAATGGTTGAAAAATACAACACTGTATATTTAAAAAGCTTTTATGGGAAAAAAGGTTCCGAAGTGATGGCACTGTCTCGGAATAAAAATAAAGCCTTAAGGTGTTTGCATTTCCATTCGAATAAATTGATGATTGACAAACTTGAAGGCCAAGGGCATCTTTCAAGAAAAATCAATGACTTTTTCAAGGATAAAGAATTCGTAATACAACAGGGCATAGATTTATTGAAATATGGAGATAAACGGATCGATATGAGGGTGCTCATACAGAAGGATTGTTCAGGAAAATGGATATGTCTGTATAACGTGGCCTTTTTAGGTCAAAAGGATTCTTTAATAGTAGCTGGAGAAGAAAAAGGTTCACATCCTTATAATTTTATGGAAATAATGCCTTTGATACTGAATAAGCCTTCAAAATATGTCTCTAAACTCTATAAAATTATAGGAGATGCAAGCATCAAGATCGCAGAAGCCATAGAAAAGGAGTATGGGCCGTTTGGTGAATTGGGAATGGATATGGCATTGGACAAAAATCTAAAGCTCTGGTTCATTGAAGCCAACACAAAACCCGATAGACAGCTTCAATCCGGAATAATCGGGCACGCAAGATGTATAGCATGTTGTTTTAATGTAATCGAGTATGCCAAACACCTATCCGGATTTTAAGTATATCAAAGCCTAAGAATAAGGCTAGGAGTTTAGCAAATTGGAGATGTAACAGGCATGGATATAAAAGATAAAAAACAGATCTCACTATTAAGGGCTCAAGAGCTTAAAAAAAGCATCAAAGACTATCTTGAGGCTAAGGGAAATATTCCAAAAGGTTTTGAAATATCCTCTAAAATTGCCGAAAGACGAGAAAAGGTCAAAAAAATTCTCTCGGCATCTGATGATGAATGGAATGATTGGAAATGGCAAATGTCAAACAGAATAAGCAATGTTGATTTATTAAGCAGGATCATAGAGATAGATGATGCTCAAAAAAAACAAATCGAAGAAGTTGGAAAGTCATACGCATGGGCTATATCACCATATTACACCACATTGATGGATGAGCATGACCCGTTATGCCCCATAAGGCTTATTGCAATACCAAGCATAGAAGAATTGGAAAACGAATCAGGCACAATGGATCCCATGAGCGAGGAATTCACTAATCCTGCAGGAACCGTAACAAGGCGGTACCCTGACAGGCTCATAATAAATGTTACAAACGAATGCGGCTCATACTGCCGTTTCTGCCAGAGAAGAAGGCATATAGGCTGTAGCTGTGAGACTTACGATAATAAAAAAATAAAGGAATCAATCGATTATATAAGAGAAAACCATGAGATAAGGGATGTACTTGTAACAGGAGGCGATCCCCTTACACTTGATGATGATGAGCTGGAAAAGATTTTATCAAGTTTAAGGGCGATTCCGCATGTTGAAATAATCAGGATAGGAACAAGGCTTCCGGTAACCGTTCCCATGAGAATCACAAAAGGATTATGCAACATGCTGAAAAAATACCACCCCATATATATAAATACACATTTCAACCATCCTATTGAAATATGTGAAGACTCAAAAAAAGCCGCGGAAATGCTGGCGGATGCGGGAATACCATTAGGGAATCAGATGGTCTTGCTAAACGGGATAAACAATGACAAAAATATTGTAAAATGCCTTAACCAGGAATTATTGAAGATAAGAATAAAGCCATATTATATATTCCATCCGAAATCGATCAAAGGAACTGCACATTTCAAATGCTCCATTGATGAAGGAATTGAAATAATGGAACATTTAAGAGGTTACACTTCAGGGCTTGCTATCCCTTATTATATAGTCAATGCTCCCGGAGGATTCGGAAAGGTTCCCATACTTCCTCAATATCTAGTATCGAGGGGTAAGAGATATTTTTTAATCAGGACCTGGGAAGGCAGGATTATAAAGTGTGATGATTTATAATCATATTATGTAGGCAGCCAGCATCTATTCTTTTAGCTTTAGATTTGGTTGCCTATCCTATTATGTTATATTTCGTACGAAAGTTATTGTTGACACTTACGAAATATAAAATTATAATGGATTTAGCCTTAAAGGGGGAAAAGTGATGAACGAACACGAGCGTCATACAAAATTGATTGAAATAGTAAGCCAGCGCAAAAAGGTGGAAGTAAGCGAACTGGCAAGACTTCTTGAAGCCTCTCAGGTTACGATCCGAAAGGATCTTGATTATTTATCCAAGAAATCTATCTTACAAAGGAAACGCGGGTATGCTTTATTAAAAAATGAAGATGACATCAACTATCGTATGGCATTCCATTATGAAGTAAAGCAGAAAATAGCCAAGGCAGCGGCGGAATTGGTAGCGGATGGGGAAACTATTATCGTAGAATCCGGGTCCACATGCGCAATGTTTGTGGAACAACTTCTTTCTATCAGAAAGGGCATCACTGTTATCACCAATTCTTCATATATAGCTAACTTTATTAAAGATGATCCGGATGTCCAAATAATACTGCTGGGCGGAAATTATCAAAAACATACTCAGGCCACGGTAGGCCCCATGGTTAAGGAATGTGTGAAAAAATTTCATGTAAACAAGATTTTCGTCGGCGTGGATGGTTTTTCAAAAGAAACAGGTTTTACAGGAGTGGATTTGATCCGGTGTGATACTGTACGAGCTATGGCAGCTTGTGCGGATCAAACCTATGTTCTAACAGAATCGACAAAGCTGCAGCATGCCAGTGCGATTGCATTTTTGCAGGCAAAAGATGTATACGAGTTGATCACTGATAATAAAATTTCAATGGAAATCAAGTCATTCTTAGAATCTAAACAAGTCAGGATACAGCTTGTTTGAGATAAATAAATCTAAAAAGAAAAGGGGAAATTTTTATGGAATATCTATTAGACACCGCAAATCTGGAAACAATCAAAAAGTTCACAGAATACTTTCCAATCACAGGGGTAACCTCTAACCCAAGCATTGTAAAAAGAGAAGGAAAGATCGATTTCTTTGCACATATGAATAAAATCCGCTCTATCATCGGCAAGGATAGGACTTTTCATATCCAAGTAACTGCAACTGATGTAGAAGGCATGTTAAAGGATGCCGATGCTATCTTAAACAAAGTCGATGATCAGACCTTTATCAAAGTACCGGTTACAATGGAAGGTTTGAAGGTTATAAAAGCATTGAAGGCAAAGGGCGCCAATGTAACGGCAACAGCAATTTATTCAAAGGCTCAGGGTTTTCTCGCGCTTGAAGCCGGCGCCGATTATCTGGCACCTTATTATAACCGCATGGAAAATTTGGGGATCGACGCTGAAGATGTTATCGCCTCTTTTGCAGAGATGATATCTCAATACGGCTATACTGCCAAAGTTGTGGCCGCAAGCTTTAGGAACATGCGCCAGGTCAACAGCGCTCTTGAAGCCGGTGCGCAGGCTGCAACAGTCGATCCGGCCATATTGGCAAGCATCTTTTCAATGCCGTCTATTCAAAAAGCAGTAAATGATTTTACAAGCGACTGGCAGACGATTTTCGGGGACAAGACAATAGCTGATTTGGCTTTAGAGGAAAAATGATGTGCATAACCGATAAACTTCATTTAGTGTGAATCCTTTAAAATATTGCAGAAGGGGCGTATCGCAAAACAGATAATTCAATTTAGTTTACGTACGCCCCTTTTACGATATGCTGAATGCTGTTATTGATAACAAAAAACCTGCATTTATTTAAGGCTATGTAAAGTATATGTTGATTTTTTGAGCAATCGTAGTGAGATGTGAACGGGATGTGGATGCTCAAAAATCAACAGCTTTGTTAAACAGAGCCTTATTTTAAAGAGCGAAAAATGGATAACAAAACTCCATGAGAAGAAAAATAAATCCAGTTATAAGGAGTGATATGTTATGTCTGATTATATGCCGTCGCTATCAAAAAGCACAAGAAATGTCTTGCAGGTTTTGGCTAATGAAAAAAATCCGATTTCAGTCAATCAGATTGCCAAATATACAAAATCTTCTAGAAGAATGGTGTATTACGATATCGGAAACATCAAATATCTGTTTAAGAATTTAAATGCCGGTAATTTAAAACACGATGGTGGAGAATATTATCTGCTGCCTGAGCAGCGCAAATTTGTTAAGGAATTTTTAAATAAAAAGAGTGTTATTACTGATAAGGCGGATAGGATCAGTTATATTATCTGCAGCACAATATGCAGCGAAAATGAAATACATCTTGAATCACTGGTCCAAAGATTTGGAATATCAAAAAATGCCAGCCTTTATGATCTTGCAGAGACAAGAAAGATACTTGATAGATATCAGCTGACATTGATGAACTCCAAAAAAAACGGCTATTATGTGGAGGGGGATACCTTTAGAAAGAGATCGGTTTTTTTGTATTACCTTTCCCAGTTCCTGAAAAACAACAGTTATACCAGCCTGGATATTTTTAATCAGGAAACCGTTGATCTATATATAAGCAAGCTGAAACAGGTCATTAAGGAAATGGAGATTGAGATAGATGAGAACGATATTATAGCTCTTTCTTATCTATTGTTGGTTGTGCGCAAGTTTCCGACCAGCTATCAGTTCAATGTGGTGGATCTGAATTTCATAATAGCTTCCAAGGGATTGAAGATAATCGATAGATATTTTACCGAGTTGCTTAATCATGAGCGGATATATTTGCTGATATACCTTTTAAGTTATTCAAACAACAGGGGTTTTTTGCGAAAGGATACGGAAAAAGATTTTTATTTGTTGGACCTTGCAGCAGAAATTGTAAAGACATTTGAAATATTATCAGGTTTCAGCTTTGAAAAACGGGAAGAGCTTATCAATTCCATATATATGCATCTTAAGCTTTCCTATTATAATTACTGCTGTTCTATGCCCACAATAAATCCGTTGCATGACGAGATAAAAGAAAACTATGCGGATCTATTCAAGATTACGGAATTATGCTGCATGAAGTTAAAGGATAAGTTCCCATATACTCTTTTTGAAAGTGAAATCACTTACCTTACAATGCATTTCGGAGCATTTATGAAAAATGCGAGAAGGAATGCAACAAGTGCAAATGTGCTGCTTACATGTTTGAACGTTACGACCAGTGTCAAGCTGTTGAAAGCTGAAATCGAGAATCAATTCGATAACATCATAGTCGTTGATACCGTCAAACCTGAGGAGGTCAATTCTTATCCTAAAGAGGCAAAGATTGATTTTGTGATCTCAACTGTGAATTTTACCTGCAAATACCCAATAATACTGGTGCATCCTATCTTGACGGCAAAGGATGAATCCAACATAGCTTCTTTAATGACATTGCTGAACATCGAGTATAAAACAGACAACAGGCAATTTAAGACCCTTTTGGATATTGTGAAAAGAAATGTTGATGAAAAGGTATATGTAAAGATTAAAAATGAGGTGGGTGATTACTTAAACTCAGGCGGTTCCTTCTTAAATGCTCCCGGCAGTCATCAAGTATCACTTTCGGATATGATCGAACAGTATGGCGTGCAGATCCATCAGGAGAAGGAGAAAAACTGGGAAGACGCGATCCGAGTGACGGCAAAGGTATTGCTTGACGATGGCTGTATAAATGAACATTATATAGATACAATGGTTTCTTTGACCAAAAAGTATGGTCCGTATTTTGTTATCAGCCCTCAGATTGCAGTTGCACATGCGCAGCCCAAAGACGGAGCATTTAAAATAGGAGTATCGCTGAGCATCTATAAAAACGGTCTGGACATAATGAAAAAGGAGAAAGTAAAGTTTTTATTCGTACTGGCAACCCCAAATCAAAATGAGCACATGCACATCCTCCAGAATATTGCATGCCTTGCCGAACACCCTGATGCAATGGATCAGATGATGGAGGCAGTATGTAAAGAAGATATATTGCATACATTGAATAAAATATATTAAGAATAGCCAAAATTGTTGCACAAATATCGATGTAATAAGTTGGGCTATTAATTTTACACAAAACATGCGATAGTTTAATTGATAGATATGCATATTTATATCATATTTCATACTCATAAAGGAGGATATATTCAATATGTTAAATATCATTTTAAAATTTATTGAACAGTTCCTTTCAAGCCCTACCATTTTGATTGCATTGATTGTTTTGATTGGTCTTCTTATTCAAAAAAAGTCACTGCCAGATATCACTAAAGGAACTATTAAGACAATAGTCGGCTTTACTTTAATCAGCGCAGGCGCGGGCGTTGTAATTTCATCACTTACGCCTTTAAACACATTGATGGCAGGTACATTTAATTTATCAGGTACGGTTCCTGTCAATGAATCCTGTTTTGCTGTTGCTTCCGCCAAGTTTGGAATGGCATTATCCGGAATTATGGCAATTTCATTAATCGTCAATATTATTGAAGCTCGTTTTTCCAAATTCAAATTTATATATTTGACCGGACATGAGATCATGTGGGTTGCAACGGTTTGCGCCATAACCCTAAGTGCATTAAAAATGCCTATGTGGCAGGTAATACTCTGCGGCGGTTTATTGACAGGAACATATATGGCTGTTTCTCCTGCATTGATCTATAAATCGGTATGCAAGGTTACGAAAACAAAAGATTTAGCAGTCGGACACAGCGGAATTGTTTATTACTGGCTTGCCATGCTTGTTGGCAAACTTACTGGCAATAAAGAAAAATCTGCGGAGGAGATCAACGTTTCCAAATCCTTTAATATTTTACGTGACCTGACGATTTCTCTTACTCTGGCAATGATGTTTGTTTACATCATCGTATCAATACTTGCAATGGTTATAAAACCGGATTTGGCAGCAAAAACCTTTGCAGGAACGAACTTTATAATTTTCTCGATCACGTATGGTGCAGAATTTGCAGCTTCCATTTATATAATCCAGGCCGGTGTTCGTATGGTTGTTACAGAACTCATTCCGGCGTTCAAGGGTGTTGCTGACAAGTTCATACCCAACGCAATACCGGCTCTTGATATCCCGATTCTATATCCTTACCAGCCAAATTCAGTTTTGATCGGATTCCTTTGCGCTGCTATAGGCGGTGTTGCTGCATTCTTCCTGCAAGCCGCACTCATCGGGACATCACTTGAACTTCCTCTGATACTTCCAACCCTGTTTACTGCATTCTTCTATGGAGCAACATCAGGGTGCTTATGCAACCAGGAAGGCGGCCTTAGGGGTGTCATAATCGGATCAATATTTACCGGATTTATAATTGCACTTTTCCCGGCTTTATTGATCAAATTCGGTAATGTTTTGGTCGATGGAACGACATTTGGAGGATCGGATTCAGCTGTTATAGGCATATTCAATACCCAAATTGGAGCCTTGATTTCCGGAACCAGCCTATTGATCATCAGTATTGTGATATTCATTGCACCAATTCTCTATTCAGCATTGACAGCTAATAAATCGGGCATGACCGAAAGGAGCAAATAAAAATGAATATTCATAAAATCCTATGCTGTTGTATTTCTGGTTTGGGCTCTTCTTTCATAGTGGAGATGAACTTGAAAAAAGTGCTCAAAAAGTTGAATATGGACGATGTTGAAGTCGCCCATTCAGGGATTTCAGACGCCTATCCCGGCGCGGCAGACCTTTTTATCTGTTCATCCGATGTATATGAAGAGTGCCTAAAAGCAGGGGATACCATCCCTCTTGACAGGCTGACAGATATCGATGAACTTGAAACCAAATTGTCTTCTTATCTGGAGAGCCATAAATAACAACAACTTTATAGAATGAAAACGTGTATAAAGCTTCTTACCGGCATTTTCATTTTCTTGACAGAAGATAAATTACACGGTAATATTGAAAGTTGGTGACGACAATAGAATGATTTCAGATATACTGAAAAAGGAAAATGTCCAAATACTGGATGGCGTATCAAGCTGGCAAGAGGCCATATATGTTTCTACAAAAAATTTGGTTGAGAAGGGATATGTTACGAAAAACTATCCCAAGAAAATAATTGAACTCACACAAAAATATGGAGCATATTATGTACTTGGACCAGATGTTGCACTCGTTCATGCAAGGCCTGAAGATGGCGTAATCCATAAACAGCTGGCAATCACTCTTCTTAGAAAACCTGTAAAGTTTGAGGGAAAAGAAGATACGGTCCGGCTGATCATTGCCCTTGCTGCAGAAGATTCACAAAGCCATCTGAAAGTGCTTAAGCAAATAGCGGAAATTCTTTCCGACAGCAGGAAGCTTCAATCAATCATAAAAGCTGATGATGCAGATAATCTATACGAGAAATTCGTAAATGCAAGTTAGAAATGTATAGGGGGTATTGCACAATGAATAAATAATCCATTGTGCAATACCCCATTTTTCTATCGATCCTGCTCTGAGGCGCATCAACATCCAAAGCAGCAACCATTTTCGACCCTTTGCGCAAGCAATTTTTTAACCAGCAGTCCTCTTTTTGGCTAATATCTTACACTTATGGAAATGTTTCACGTGAAACAATCTCTGGAAACGCATGGTATCAGCCGGATATAGGGCTGTCTGCATACTTATAAACTGTTATATATACAGTTACAGCCTTATGTTGTATTTTTGCCGCACAGATAGGAT
>CALCDS010000280.1 GCA_937900065.1 uncultured Clostridiaceae bacterium
ACATATTTTTCACATATTTTGTCCATAATGTTTCTGAAATCACATGGTACAATGTTTCTAAACAATTCGAAGTTATGATAGGAATATAAGATGATTTCGGGGTGGTGACTATGACAAAAGGGACATATAAAAATTCCACAAGAGAGCCTAAAGATACACTGCAGCATATGGATGGATACGCTATAAGCAAAAAGCAAAGAGCGGTTTATCAGGACAGCATGGAGATACAGCTTACAAGCAAGGAATTTGAAGTTTTAAACTACTTTGTTGAAAATAAAAACAACCTTTTATCAAGAAAGCAGATACTAAACAGGGTGTGGGGCAAAGACTATTTCGGGTCGGACAGGGTCGTCGATGATACGATAAGAAGGTTGCGCAGAAAAGTGAGCAAATTGAACATTGAAACCATCTATGGATACGGCTACAAGCTGGTTCAAAATAATGAAAACCATTAAAATAGGCTATGCTAAAGTATAATGTTGATTTTATGCATCCGAGTGAACGGGCAAACGAGGATGCTCAAAATCAACGCTTTTGTTTAAACATAGCCTTAAGTTAAAATCGTTATACAGGGTATGCCATAAGCTGAAATATTTATGGGTACCCTTTTTTTATCACATAAAATTCACATAATAATTTGATACTGCTGCAACAATTGACATATATAATTTCTAATAAGCATAGGGTTTTAACCCATATCAGCAAACAACAGGAGGCATAATTATGAAAAAGAGATTGATCAAGGCAATCGTCATAGCAGCAGTTGTCGTGGGGATTGCCTTTGGAGGTTTTTATGTTTATAAATCATACTCTGGAAAGAAAGCAGCTGCAACAACGCTCCAATATTATGCAGTCACCGTAAAAAAGATGGATTTGCAGGAGACGATACAGCAGACCGGAACAGCATATGCCGCAGTTACCAGGGATGTATCTGCCAACAACAGCGGAACCATAAAGGATCTCAACGTAAAAGTAGGAGACACTGTTTCAGCAGGTCAAAAGCTGTTTGTATCAGACAGCGATGAACTCAGAAAGAACGTGACAACTGCAAAAAACAACATTAGCAAACAAGAACTTGCGTTGTCAAGCGATGAAAATTCCCCAAAAGTTGATTCCAATAAAATAACCGAGGACAAACTATCGCTAAGCGATGCACAATCACAGTTGAGTGCGGCAAATGAACAGTTAAGCAATATGACGGTCACGTCGCCCATAGCAGGAGTCGTAACCGCAGTAAACAACAGCAACGGCAACAATGTAAGCCCCGGCAGTGCAGTGCTTACGATAGTCGATATGAATTCGATAAAGGTCAAGGTGTCTGTGGACGAGCTAGATATAAACAAGGTTTCAAAAGGCCAGAAAGCGCAAATAAAATTTGATGCCATAGATGGCAAGACATATGAAGGTTCGATTGAAACAGTGGCACCTGTAGGAGTCACGAACAACAATGTGACGACTTATGATGTCGTGACATCAATAAGTGATACATCAGGCATAAAGCCCGGAATGAACGCCAATGTGACGATACAGATAAGCAGCAAGAAAAATGCACTTGTAATACCGGCCGAAGCACTGATAGAAAGCAACGGGAAAAAATATGTAAGGGTGGAAAGCGGGAATAGCGCCCTAGATTCAACTGGAAGCAATCCTGCATCTGATTCCCCAAGTCAAGGGGGGAGCAGCAAGGCAAATACAAGCGCAAACCTTCCAAGGCAGGCAACATCGGATAAGGGCAAGCTGACTGAAATAAAAACAGGACTTGAAACTGAAAATTATATAGAAGTGACTGAAGGACTAACAGAGGGCGAAAAGGTGCTTGTGCAGCTTCCTGCAGCGGAGAGCACCAATAATGCAAACAGGAACAACTTTAGCGGTTTGGGCGGCAATGTAAGAGGCGGTTTCGGATCAAATGCTCCCGGAAGCTTTGGAAGCGGCGCAAATGCAAATCCGAGTGGAAATTCCAGCGGAACAAAATCTCAGACAAACAGTGAAACTAAGAATTGATTTGCAAAGCATACAGGAGGGATGTATATGACGGAAGATAGATCGGGCAGGGAAATAATCAAAATGAATGGAATCGAGAAAGTATATAAGACGGGAGAAGTTTCATTTAAAGCTTTAAGCAGCGTGGACCTTATCATTCAAAAAGGAGAATACGTTGCCATCATAGGGCCGTCCGGAGCCGGAAAGTCGACTCTCATGAATATAATAGGGTGCCTGGATAAGCCTACAAAGGGTGAATATATACTAGACGGCATGGATACAAACTGCAGTGACAATTTGCTCGCCGAGATAAGAAATAAAAAGATAGGCTTCATATTTCAAAACTATAATCTTCTGCCCAAGTCCAATATACTGGAAAATGTGGAACTTCCGCTCCTCTACCTCGGTTATACGCAAAAAAGGGCAAGGAAAAGGGCGGAACATGCAATAGAAAAAGTAGGGCTTAAAAGCCACATAAAACACAGGCCCTGCGAATTATCAGGAGGCCAGATGCAAAGAGTTGCAATAGCAAGGGCGCTGGTCACAGGTCCGCAGATAATACTGGCCGACGAACCTACAGGAGCACTTGACAGCAAAGCAGGAGAAGAAGTGCTTGAAATGTTGTCGGATTTGAACAATGAAGGCAATACCATAATCATGATAACGCATGACAGCAAGATAGCATCCCGTGCAAAGAGGATGATCACAATCATGGATGGAATGATAAAATCCGATCTATCAAATGGGGTGAAATCATGAAGATATCGCAGCTAATCAAAATAGCTCTAAGTTCCGTATGGAATAATAAGATGCGCTCTTTTTTAACCATGCTTGGGATAATCATAGGAATTTCCTCTGTGACAATACTCGTAGGTATGGGAGAGGGCACGCAAAAGCAGATAAGCGACCAGATAGAAAATCTCGGCACGAACCTGATAACCGTGAGCATTACGGGAAACAGGACGACTACGATAACCGACGAGGACTTGAATGAATTGAAGGCAAAACCGGGAATTAAAGAAATTGCGCCTGAGATATCCACAGGGAATGTCAATATAAAGTCCAAAAGCAAATCAAGCACTACCACGCTTGAGGCTTCAACGCCCGAATATGCCGAAATCAGGAAATTGGCTGTACAGTCGGGCAGATTCATAAAACGCATGGATGTCGACAACAGATTCAATGTGCTCGTTATAGGGCCTGAAACAGCTCAAAATATATTTGGAAATACCAATGTCGTGGGCAATACGATGTATGTAAACGGTATAGAATTTACAGTCGTGGGCGTATTAAAATCCGAAGGCACGTCAACAACAGGCTCCAGCGACGACAGGATAATAATACCCTTGTCAACAGGCGAAAGGCTGATGAAGACAGCAAAAGCCCAGACATTTTATGTGGAAGCTGAAAGCAAGGATAAGGTAGACGAGGCCATGTCCTACCTTGAATTATTTCTGAACAAGAAGTTCAAAATAAGAAACTCCGGAAGCGACAGCACGGTCACAAACAGTTATTACAGGGTAATGAGCCAGACCAGCATACTGGATACTGCAAATTCCACAACCAAGAGCATGACTTCCATGCTGGCCGGGATAGCGGCCATATCGCTCATAGTGGGAGGAATAGGCATAATGAACATAATGCTTGTATCTGTTGCCGAGAGGACAAGGGAAATCGGAATAAGAAAAGCTATCGGAGCTAAGAAGAGGAATATACTGATGCAATTTCTAATAGAGTCTGCAGGCATAAGCGGGTTTGGAGGAATAATGGGCGTACTTTTAGGCTATATAGGAGCCTATTTTGGAGAGCATGTTTTCGGTACGGCTATCATTATTCCAAGCAATATAGTGATTGAGGCATTCGTATTCTCAATGGTCGTAGGCATTATATTCGGAATATATCCTGCCAACAAAGCTTCCAATTTAAACCCTATAGATGCATTAAGATTTGAATAGAATCTATAATTGATTATGGCATATACCGATGCAGTTTGCAGCAGCGGTATATGCCCATTTTACATAGCAATAAATCTCATCATGCGATAATTAAAAAAGGAATTATTCCAAAAGTAGAGAATGATACTATATTGTTTCATAATCTGGAGCATCGGTATTTTAAAAGTAACCATGATTAAATTGTGCGGCCTTATGTGAGAAATAATAAAAATATTGACTTCGTAAATTCACTTTATAACGCTATAAGGAAAGATAGGGGGCATAAATATGAAGAACGATTTAAAGCAAGAATTGCCGACATTGGATGAGGCAAAGTCATTGTTGAAAGATGGACAAAGGTTGTCACCAGGACCCTGGGTGGACCATTCCATAAATGTAGGCAAAGCTGCCATGTTAATAGCTGAAAAGTGCAAAGACATAAATCCTGATACTGCACTGGTATTGGGCATGCTGCATGATATCGGATACAGGTATGGTCATGTTGATATAAAGCACATACTTTATGGATATAATTTTGCAATGGAAAAAGGTTATGACAAACTTGCAAGGATTTGTCTGACCCATTCATTCAATTGCCACGATATAAGAGCTTCACTTGGAAATTGGGATTGCTTCAGCCGGGAGGAATATGATTTTGTTGATGGCTATATCAAAACCGAGGAATATGATGATTATGACAAACTGATACAACTATGCGATACATTGGCACTGCCAAGCGGATTCTGCTTGATAGAAAAGAGGATGGTTGACGTGGTTTTAAGACATGGAATGAATGAACATATAATCGATAAGTGGAAAGCAACCTTTGAAACCAAGAAGTATTTTGAAGAAAAGATGGGGGCATCGATATACAGCGTACTGCCTAAAGTTATAGAAAATACGTTTGAACTATAA
>CALCDS010000281.1 GCA_937900065.1 uncultured Clostridiaceae bacterium
AGGATTCACTTCGGCAATTTCGCCAAGAACTTAGCAAAAGTGTTCACATCGCTCACTTGGATTGCTCAAAATCAACATTTCTCTTAAACAGAGCCCTATATTAAAATCAACAATCCATATTTTATATGAATATCATATAGTTTATTAAAAGCTTTGTAAATATATTTATCCACATTAACAAAAAAGGAGCTAAGCTCCTATTATACTACTTCCCATATTCTGGATACCAGTATTGTCATGTCATCATCTATGCCTTTATCATTTCCATGTTTTGCAGCTTCCAACAGCTTTTTTGCAAACTCCTGCGGATTTCTCGTATTTATGTTTGCTATCGCATCCAAGATCCATTTGCTGCTTATTTTTCCGCCCGGCTGCTGAACACCGTCTGTAGTCATTATCAAAAGATCTCCATGGCTAAGCTTTGCGGTTTTTGATTCTATATCCACATTGCTCAATATACCTATCGGCAGCGTTGTGGAGCTGATAACTTCAACAGTGCCGTCGCATCTTTTTATAAAGGTCGATGCCGCCCCGATCTTTACAAACTCTACATCACCCGTATATAAATCCACGATTGCCAGATCGATCGTGGCATAATTATCTTCAGGAGATTTCAATACCATGACCGAATTGACTGCTTTAATCGCCGACTTTCTGTCAAAGCCGGCTTCAAGATATTTCTCGAGAAGGGTTATGGCAGAATCGCTTTCCAGTGCGGCAGCAGGCCCGGTTCCCATTCCATCGCTCAACACTATTATATGTTTTCCGCCGTCCAGCTCAATAAATGAATAATTATCCCCGGATATGCCTCCTTTATCCTTTGCCTCTTTGGCTATTCCGGTTATGACCTGATATTTTACAGCCTCCACCAGTCTGAAATAGCACAGATTCGTATCCTCCTTGAAAACACAGCTGGCTTTATCCCTCTCCATTTTTTTGCCGAGGATTTTTGATATTGCAGGTTCCACCTTTTTTATGCATTCCCTTTTCCCAAAACATGAATTTTTATATATATTGATTTCATATCTTCCAGCATCGCTTTTTGTAACCACAACATCATCAAATCCAATACCTTCCTTATCGAGCGCGACTGCTATCTCTTCCTCTATTTCGCTTTTGAAACTGACTTCATGCCCCACTCCTTCGCACAACCCCTTGAGTATGGCATTTATGCCGTCCATCTGCTCGCTTACGACGATCTTGCTTTCCTGAGCTTTCTTTCTCCATTTATAGTTCATTCTATATATATCAAAAACATAATTCATTGTTTTTATAAGCTGGCCGAGTTTCATGCATTTCTTTTTCAATGTTTCAGGAACCGTTTTAGAATCAATCCTGCCGTCGGCTTGGATTATATCGATTATCTGAAACATATTCTGATATGTATCATAAAATTCCCTTCTCCAGCAGATATCCCTCACATCGCAATCCGCACAGACCCTGTCTACCACAGAATTTATGATTGAATTTATCTCACTGCTCTGTTGAAGCTTATCGCTTCCTTCGCTTTCCTTCAGTATTTTTGAAAGTTCGCCAAATACATCTATGATGCGATTTATGCTCACTATTGTCATATCCTTGATTCTCTCAACATATGATTTTTGCCTTACAGACTCACCGACTCTTAAATCCACACAGGGTATGATACTGTCTATTGTTTTGTTTGGGAGCAATATAAATAAAATCATGCTTATGCATGACTCCTTAAGTCCAATTATATTATAGCTTCCAAGGTAAAAATATAACGCTATATTGGCAGTTATAAACCCAAAACATACCCCTATTTTCCCCATGTCTTTAAAAATCCCCGACATAAGCCCTATCATGCCGTATGCTCCAATAATGGACGGAGCCTGGCTTAAAGATATGCAGCTTATAAGACCTATTGCAACGCCGAGCGCAGCACCCGTTTGCGCACCCTGCTTATAAGATATGAGTACCACCAGCGCAACTGACAGCATAACTTTCAGGGACAGACCATATATATAAATATCCGACATGCCGGATATTACAATCCCGCATACTATTGAAATGCATACCATCTCTTCATTTGAAAGCAGCGTTCTTCTCCTTTTTTCAGTTATAACAGGGATTGAATAGGAATATATATAAACCAATGCCATTGCAATCGTTGAATTAAAAAATCCCATCAATCCTTCGTCGAGCATGAATGTCCCGTTTCTTAAAGGATTTGTTATGAGCGATGATAGAAGACTCACAGCAAAGACTATGAACGCGGCTTTCAGAAGCTTTATTTTGTTATCTACTTTAAAAAAACTGATTGCGGCAAATGTCAATATTACAGCTATGACCGCCTGCAATATATTCAACGTCCCGCCCATTGTGATAACACCGGCAATCAGGCCGACTGCTGCAAATGTTGCCCTTTTTATATCTGAGACAACCGCTGTCGCCATCAAAAATGCAATGCCAAATGGAGAAAATGTATTCAGAATAGAAACCCTTCCTATAAAGAATCCCATGATTGCAATTAACAACGATGCATCTGCCAATACCTCTTTAAATTTATAGGCCATTCTTCTGCCATACTCTTCATGGGTCTGATGCACATTCCCCTTGGTTGCTTTATACGAACCCTCCATAACAAAACCACCTCTATCCATTTTTTGGTAAACATATTATAGCACTGATATAAGATGGTTTTTGTCGCTATGGATACGCGTTTACATAAAATTGCACGACAAATAACATTGCATTTGACCAAAATCAGTCATCTTAATAAATAAGACAA
>CALCDS010000282.1 GCA_937900065.1 uncultured Clostridiaceae bacterium
TGCCTTTTGAAGATATTGGATTTGCCAAAATCGACAGCCATAGGGCTCTCAGGGTGGGATATCCTGAAGTAATATTCTGCGAGGGAAAAGCGATCGAACACATAAAAAAAATAGTTGCCAAGATGCTTGAAGAAGGCTCAAATGTATTGGCCACGAGGGCCTCCAAAGAAGTTTACCAGGCGATAAAAAGCGTGGATGACAGTGCCGTATATTATGATTTGGCGAGGATATGCTTTATTAAAAAGAAGGAACTTAAAAAAACAAAGGGCAAGATACTTGTTGTAAGCGGCGGGACTTCAGACATACCTGTTGCAGAGGAAGCCGCGATCACTGCAGAGGTTTTGGGCAATACGGTTGAAAGACTTTATGATGTAGGAGTGGCAGGCCTTCATAGGCTGCTTTCGTATACTGACGTGCTGTTTGAAGCTAGGGTTATCATAACAGTGGCAGGAATGGAAGGTGCTCTTGCAAGCGTGGTAGGCGGCTTAGTTGATAAACCGGTAATAGCGGTTCCGACAAGCATAGGATACGGGGCTAATTTTAAAGGATTGTCGGCTTTGCTCTCCATGCTGAATTCGTGTGCGAGCGGCATAGGGGTTGTGAATATAGACAATGGATTTGGAGCAGGTTATCTGGCCTCCACGATAAACAGGCTTGGAGAAAAACTGCCTGATGATAAATGACAAATATAAAATCGCTCTATGAATGCTGTAAACGATATGAAAAGAGGGTTTGCGATGAAAACATTGTATTTTGATTGCTTTTCGGGCATAAGCGGAGATATGGTGCTAGGGGCACTGATTGACTGCGGCATAGATGGCAAGGCATTTAAAGATGAAATGTCAAAATTAAATGTTGATGGATATGATATACAAATCACCAAAGGGTCAAAAAGGGGCATCAGCGGTACTGATGTTTCCGTAAAAATAGAAAATGAGGATGATCCCCATTGCCATATACATAGGAATCTTGAAGACATTGATGAAATAATCGACAAAAGCAGCCTCAATCAACATGTAAAAGAGATTTCAAAAAAGATTTTTTTAAAGCTCGCTGAAGCTGAAGCAAAAGTGCATTCAAAAAAAGTGGAAGAGATACATTTCCATGAAGTCGGAGCTTTGGATTCCATAATCGACATACTAGGATGTGCTATTTGCATTGATATGCTGAATATTGAAAGGTTTGTGGCCTCAAGAGTAAACACAGGCATGGGATTTGTTGAATGCAGGCATGGAATCATACCCGTGCCTGCTCCTGCGGCAGCCGAACTTTTGGTGGGCATCCCAGTATATTCCATGGATATTGAAACCGAGCTTGTCACTCCGACTGGTGCTGCAATACTCTCTACGCTTTGTGAAAGCTTTGGCCCAATACCGCCCATGACAATTGAGAAAATAGGGTATGGACTTGGAAAGAAGGACATCGACATACCAAACCTGCTTAGAGTATTCATAGGGGATCAAAAAAAAAAAATGACGA
>CALCDS010000283.1 GCA_937900065.1 uncultured Clostridiaceae bacterium
CCTCATGATTCTTTCAGCAGCATTCTCAAGAAGTATGCTTCCATCTTTCATAGATTGTTCCAGAGACATCGGCTTATCTACTATGGAAAAGATGCTGTCAAATCCTTTTTGATAAAGCGTATCAGCATCCTGCCCTATACCACCTGCTATAGCTATCACAGGTATGCCATACTTCTTTGCACATTTTGCAACGCCATAAGGTGTTTTGCCAAAAGCAGTCTGATAGTCTATCATTCCTTCTCCGGTTATCACAAGCTGCGCCCCTTTTAGCTTTTTGTCAAGTCCGGTTACGTCAATTACGATATCTATTCCATTTCTCAATTTTGCATTCAAAAATGCCATCAAGCCTCCGCCGAGTCCGCCTGCTGCTCCTGCTCCAGGAACATCAATTATGTTGGTCCCCAAATCCCTTTTAATCACGCCGGCATAGTTGGCTAAATTGCGATCGAGTATTTCAACCATTTCTTCATCAGCACCCTTTTGGGGACCAAATATATGCGAAGCTCCTTTTGGTCCGCATAACGGATTATCGACATCACAAGCCGCAGTAATGCTGCACTCTTTAAGCCTTGCATCCATATCCGTTATGTCAATTTTTGAAAGTTTTCCAAGGCTTCCGCCCCCAAAGCCTATATCTTTCCCATTCTCATCAAGAAGTTTGGCCCCGAGTGCCTTTATCATTCCTGCTCCTCCATCATTTGTTGCGCTGCCGCCAATGCCTATTATTATGTTTCTGCAGCCCTTATCCAATGCATTTTTTATAAGCTGCCCGGTACCATAACTAGTAGTTTTCATCGGATCGCGTTCATCTTCAGAAAGCAGAGGAAGGCCTGAAGCAGCAGCCATTTCTATTACAGCAGTCTTTTTATCTCCAAGTATTCCATAAAAGGCTTCCACTTCTCTCATCAGAGGATCTTTTACATTCACTTTTGTTATTTCTCCGCCGGTCCCATCAACAAGAGACTGTACGGTACCTTCTCCGCCATCAGCCATGGGTATCTTTAAAACTTCAGCATCTGCAAATACTCTTTTTATGCCGCGCTCTATGCTTACAGCCACCTCACCGGCTGTAAGGCTCCCTTTGTATGAATCCGGTGCAACCACTATTTTCATATATTCCGCTCCCTTTACATCTTTATTTTTGCTTTGGTGGTTTTAAGCTGATTTGACTTTGATTTTATTACCTCATTATATAAAATCAACAGCTGAACATACA
>CALCDS010000284.1 GCA_937900065.1 uncultured Clostridiaceae bacterium
ACCAACAACCCTCCGGTTAACAGCCGGATGCTCCACCGTTGAGCTACCGAGGAACACTCTCAATATTAGTTATTATATCAGGTAGTTTTACAATTTTCAATATCATTTTAATTATATTGTGGCTACCTTGTGATAATATCGAATAATAATTATCGTGATAAAATGTCGCTATGAAAGGTGAGGTATTTATGACATGATCGCTTGCTTGAATATGTTATCATACGTTTATTTAATATAGCTTTTCAACAAAAATATAATTCTTTGTGCAGGAGGTTCAGCTTTTATATAGAATATTATTACTTGTTTAGTTGGACTATTCCTATGCAAGAGCAAACAAAATCTTAATTGATAAAAATTATTTATCAGTGTCCAAAATTATAAACATGAATTTTATTTTATACATTGTTCACCGAAAATGATAAAAAATATCATTAAATACATAAATATCAATATCATGTCACTTTTATTATGATATTATATAATATATGGAATTATGTAATTTAAAGGAGGAAGTCCTATGAGCAGTAAAAGACCATTGTTGGAAAGGCTGCATATAGTCGAAAAGGTTGAAAGCGACACTGAACAAAACAGTGCATCAGAAAAAATCATTACCGATGACCCTGATGTAAAAACCACAGTTCATACCTCAAACAATTTGTTAGATGATATCCCGATTAAAGACAGGCCTATGAAGGTCAAAGAAATATATATAAAGGCCGGCCAGCTGAGTGACGGTATAAATACGATTTTTATAATCGAGAATTATTCAAATGCACTCCCAATGAATCTACCCTCGGAGGTCAAAAAGCAGTCGGTTCTCAACCTTATAACTGCATCAGGTTTAAATATGCAGAACATCATACGAGATGGGCATGATAAGCTTAGATTATTGAACGCATTTTTACATAACTTCAGCAGTAAAACAAATGAAGTTATAACAAATAATGAGTCTGAAATCAACAAGTTGACTGAAAAAATAAATCAGCTCAAGAAAGCCAATGCTGATATGGAAAAGCTTATGCAAGAACAAAAGTCAATCATTGAATTTGAGGAAGAGAGAATACAGGGTCTGATCGATTTTGTGGGTGATACGAAATCAGTTTAAGATCAATGCCAAGTCATAATTTTATTATGTTCTTATTCCAATCACTTTGCTATGTTAGGATGTGATAATGATGCAAAAAGTACGGTTAACGACTTTCGGCAAAATCTTGATAACAACTCTTATCGCTGTCCTCCTCTTTAGTACTGCCATCATCATACAAAATACTTTTAGAATTGACGGGGCTGAAAGAGGCACTCAAACGATAAGCGATACTTCAAAGGAAGGAATCAGCAAGAGCGAGCCTTTAAAGACGACCCCACTTTTGCCTGATGCTTTATCAAGTATAAGAAATGAAAACTTAAATGGAATATCATTTGCAATATATTTTTACCCCAACTTAGATACGATCAAGGAAGAATCATATCAGACTTTGAACTTCATTGCTCTATTATCAAATATGCTTGATGATAAATCGATTCAGGTGGAGGGAAATACAGTCAATGTCTCAGGCCTTAAAGATTCCGAATTCGATAAGGATCTGTCATATCGGAGGGCAAAAGCTGTTGCAGATTTTCTGATAAGCAAGGGCATAAGCTCCGGCAGGATAAAAACTATAGGAAATGGTTCAATCAAACCTGCCAGTGCCGACAAAAGCGATAAAGGTAAAAAATTGAACAGGAGAACCGATATATTTTTCAAGTAGAATTTACATATACTATTATACATTTCTTATACACATAAGCGCCGGAGAAATATGCTTGAATAATAGGACCCTCTTCCAAATAATATTATGGAAAAAGTTAAAATAGGAAATAACATGTTTTTATACATCCATACTATGATATCAAAGCAAATTACAGATTTAATGCTTCGGTAAAATATCAAAGTAGCTTATCTTGATATCAGCCTCGCTTCATAAATAAAACCGGCCTGCCAAATTTGGCAGGCCGGTTTTATTTATTTTCTTATTATTCTTTTGGTTTCATCGTCGGGAATAGTATTACATCCCTTATAGAATATGAATCAGTCAACAGCATAACGAGCCTATCGACTCCAAGACCCATTCCACCTGTTGGAGGCATGCCTATCTCAAGTGCATTTATAAAATCATCATCCATCATGTAAGCTTCGTTGTCTCCAAGCTCCCTCTCTTTAAGCTGCTGAAGGAATCTCTCCTTCTGCACTATCGGATCATTCAGTTCAGAATAAGCATTTGCAAGCTCTCTTCCATATATAAAGGCCTCAAACCTTTCAGTAAATTCATCATTGCCCCTCTTTTTCTTAGTAAGAGGTGAAATCTCAACAGGATAATCCATAACAAGGGTTGGCTGGATCAGGTTTTTCTCAGCGTATTTTTCAAACATTGCATTCAATATATCGCCTTTTGTACAGTCTTCCAGCTTCTTTTTAAGCTCAAGCTCACTTTTCTTTCCTATCTCCCTTGCCTCTTCATCACTTTTTACCGCTGTAAAATCTACATCGGCATACTTTTTTACGGCATCCACCATAGTGATTCTTCTCCAGGGAGGTTTAAAATCTATCTCGGTGTCCTGATATACTGCCTTGGTCGTACCCAGCACATCAATGCATATTTGGGACACCATGTTTTCAATGAGTTCCATCATTCCATTGTAATCCGTATATGCCTGGTAAAGTTCTATCATGGTAAATTCAGGATTATGCCTTATATCCATGCCTTCATTCCTAAAATCCTTACCGATCTCATATACTTTTTCAAGCCCGCCAACTATGAGCCTCTTTAGATATAGTTCGGTTGCAATCCTTAAATACATATCAATATCCAGCGTATTATGGTGGGTTATAAACGGCCTTGCCGCAGCCCCGCCTGCGATAGCAGACAAAACAGGGGTCTCAACTTCCATGAATCCCTTTTCATCCAGATACCGCCTCATGGATTTGATTATTTTAGTTCTCTTCAGGAATACATCCTTGACATCCTGGTTTATTATAAGGTCAACATACCTCTCTCTGTATTTCAAATCCGGATCCTTAAGCCCATGCCACTTTTCCGGAAGAGGTCTTAAAGATTTGCACAGCAGTGTAAATTCTTTTACATGTATTGATATCTCGCCAGTATGGGTCTTAAAAACCCTTCCCTTTACTCCAAGTATGTCCCCTAAATCAAGTGATTTGAAAAACTTAAGCTTCTCTTCACCTATATCATCTATTCTTACATATAATTGGATCTTGCCGTATCTGTCATAAAGGTCTGAAAAGCCTGCTTTGCCGTGGACTCTTTTGGATATGAGCCTTCCTGCAACCGATACATCCTTTCCATCAAGCTTTTCAAAATTTTCCCTGATGTCACTTGAGGAATGAGTCACATCATATGTGTAAACATCAAATGGATCCTCTCCATTTTGCTTAAGTTCAGAGTATTTTTGCAAGCGCTCTTTAATAAGCGCATTATACTCATTCTCAAGTGCTGCAATGTTCAATTCATCATTAGCCATCTATAAAAACCCCCAGATTATTTTGTTATCTCAAGAATAGTATATCTTATAACGCCGTCAGGCACATCCACTTCAACCGTGTCTCCGACTTTTTTGCCTAAAAGGCTTCGGCCGACAGGTGATTCATTTGATATTTTAAGCTTGGTTGGATCTGCTTCAGCTGAGCCCACAATCGTATAATCCATCTCATCATTAAATTCCAGATCTTTAACTTTAACGGTACATCCAATGCCGACAGTATCAGTGGTTATATCGTCTTCGTCTATAACCTTTGCTGATTTCAGCATGTTCTCAAGCAAGGCTATTCTGCCTTCCACAAACGCTTGATCGTTTTTCGCTTCATCGTATTCGGAATTTTCACTCAAATCACCAAATGATAATGCCGTTTTTATCTTCTGTGTTACCTCTTTGCGCTTTACGGTCTTAAGATATTCCAGTTCCTCTTCCAATTTCTTTACGCCTTCATATGTTAGGACTGTCTGTTTACTTGATTCGCCCATCTTATTCTCCCCTTCTGGCAATTTTTTGTATTATAGAACAAGCCTATATCAATATCAAATATAGACTTGTCAGGAAACCTTGCATCGGTTTCTTTATACTAAAGTTATTTTACATGCCGTTAATATATGCACATATCACTAAATTATTCAAATCTATAAAATCCCATATAAAACAAATTATAGCAAGCACTATAAAGGATATCCTTCATAGTGCTTGCATACAGTCACTATTATTAGCTGTTATTATAAGACAGGGGGAATAAATTGTCAATAGCATATTATATTTTGTCAAGCTATCGGTAACTGTATATCATATCCCTATCGATTGGTTTTCCCAATTTCATTACAGCCTTGATTTTTATATCGAGCTTTCTTGAATAATCCAAAAACTCATTTGCTTTGCTTATGGAAAATTCACTTCCATCCAGCTTTAAGTTTGCAAGAAGCGCTCCTTCCCAAATCCTTGATGTTAGAATATATTTGTCGTCAGCAATCCTGTCCGTTAAAATCACAGGTTCACGCTGGCCGGCCAGTGCGGCGTCATCGATCATTAAAAACGGCTTGTTTATATTTGCTTCCTCGTCTGATAAATTCATGATGAGCATCTTGTGTGAAACAAAACTTACAAGCTTGTTTATATCCGCATTCCCAGTATAGATTAAAATATCGCATGAATCCATTGCCTTTTTATAATCGCTTACAACCGGCGCCGATATGCCGCAGCTTTTTATATATTTTAGTGCGATATCGTTTAGCCTGTCTTTGTCTTCAGTGCACAATGTAAGAAAATTGGCATGCTGCATCAAAAGTTCAGTCATTATAAGCCCAATCTCGGTAGAAGCATCTGCTATGCATATGCCGCACCGCCAAAAATTTATTCCCATCAGAGCCGATACTTTCATGCAGGCTTCAATCAAAACCGACGGCCTGTAAAAAATACCGTCCGATATTTTAAACTTGGAACGCAGTTTGACTATCTGCTCGCCTGAAGCTTTCAATATCGAACCGTCGACTACGATTACCTCGGCTCCCATGCTCCTCGACTTTTTAGCTGCCTTTAGCAATTTCTTTTGCATGAGAATTTTATTGCCGCCAAATCGCGGTATTGACAAGCTATACCCTGACAGATTCAAGCCGTAAACTCCCATATCCTTTATGGTAGAGCTTATATAAGGCGGCATATATGGCGTGAGAGCTTTCCTTAACCTTTTATTAACGTTGTTTATGAAACCACTGCTTGATGTATATTCATCCATTTCAGACAAATGGATGTAGCTGAAAGCCCCAAATAAATCACTCCTTTACCGCAGCCCCCTTGAGGATCATTTCATATGCCCAATCCTTATCCATATATATATTATTATTTT
>CALCDS010000285.1 GCA_937900065.1 uncultured Clostridiaceae bacterium
GCGAACTGGCGAGCGAGATTGTTCAAAAATCAAAGGTAGAGCCTAAATGATTTCAGCAGAGCATAAAATGGATTTATTCAGAGGTGATTTGCTTGTATATCAGGGAAAATCATGACGAGATAATCAAAAAGTCTTTTGAGCGTTCCGTAAAATACGGCGTCAAAAATGGAAATGTCCTTCCCAAGAAAGTGATGTCCGAAAAAGAGATACGGCAGGTTATGGAGAAAAATTCCGAGTTTATAAAAACAGCTTCAACTTTTATAGATATAATATACGACTTTCTAACAGGGTCGGGCTTTTTTATTGTGCTGGCCGACAGCAATGGATGCATACTTGGTATGAAAGGCGATGAAGAAATACTTGAAGCCGCAAGAAAGATAAATATGCGTCCCGGTTTTTGCATGGATGAGAAAAGCATAGGCACGAATGCGATAGGCATTGCGATTACCGAGGATATGCCTATACAAGTATCGGCTTCAGAGCATTTCATAAATGCATATCACAGGTGGACGTGTTCCGCAGCTCCAATCCATGATGAAAAAGGAAAGATAATAGGGGTATTGAATCTTACGGGGAGCAGCATCTCAGTATATCCGCACACTCTAGGGCTTGTGGTTGCGGCCGTAAAGTCCATAGAAAACAAAATGAAATCTGATGCTGCACAAAATGAGCTTGTTGAGACGTATGAATATATAAATACGATTATGCATACGATAACGTCAGGCATTTTTGCCGTTGATGCTTCGGGCGTGATAAAGTTCATAAATAAATCGGCATGCCAGATGCTGAATATAGATATCGAGGATGCCATCAACAGCCATGTGGGCAGCTTCCTTAAAAACTGGGATGATATTTTTACGCTTTTTGAAAGCGGGCAGGAATACCAGGACGAAGAAATCACCATAGAAAACGGTCAAATGAAAGAAAGGTACATGATAAGCGCATATCCTATCAAAACTAAGGATGGAAGAATAATCGGAATGGTTGTCTTGATAGATGAGATCAAAAAGGTCATGAACTTTGTAAGCAAATATACCGGCATGAGGGGACAATATACTTTTGACGATATAATAGGCGAAAGCAGAGAAACGAGACAGGTCATAGAATATGCAAAAGCTATTGCCAACAGCCCGTCAACGGTTTTGATAACCGGAGAAAGCGGCACCGGAAAGGAGATACTTGCCCAGTCTATCCACAATTGCAGCGAAAGGCGCGACTTTGGGTTTATTGCGATAAATTGCGGCGCAATCCCGGAAAACCTGATAGAGAGTGAACTCTTTGGATATGACGAGGGAGCCTTTACAGGCGCAAAGAAAGGCGGGCATCCGGGAAAGTTTGAGCTTGCAAACGGCGGGACGATATTCTTGGATGAAATAGGAGAGATGCCCCTGGATATGCAGGTCAGCCTGCTTAGGGTGTTGCAGGAGGGATATATAACAAGGGTCGGAGGTACAAAGCCGATACCTGTTGATGTGAGAGTTATAGCTGCAACGAACAAGGATTTAAAGGAAGAGATAGCCAAAGGAAAATTCAGGGAGGATCTTTATTACAGGCTCAGCGTAATACCCATAAATATTGCGCCGCTTAGGGAAAGAAAGGATGACATACCTCCCCTTATCGATTACTTTTTAAATAAGAAGGCTGCAAAATTATCAAAGAGCATGCCGAAGATAGGCGAGGACCTGTACAGGAGACTTTTGAATTATGATTGGCCCGGGAATGTGAGGGAGCTTGAGAATGTAATAGAGAACATCGTGAATTTCGATGGAAAGACGACCTATAGCATAGATAATAAACCGGGCAGCATAGATATGAGCAATCGCAAGGCGGCTTTTGGCAGAGATTACAGTCTTACGCTCGATGACATTGAAAGGGAGACCATTGTTTCATATTTAAGAAAATTTAAAGGGAATATTTCTCATGCGGCAAGTGTTCTTGGAATAAGCAGGAACACGCTGTACTGTAAAATAAAAAAATATGGCATAAATCATGTTAGATATCAGGACAGTGTATGAAAATCTGACAGTGATAAGAGCAAAATGTGTTATAAAATAGTACATGTCCATTATCTGGCAAGAAGGATTCAGATAGAGATGCTGAAAAGACTATTGTTAAATATGTATCAATTATGGCATGATATTTGCTATATTTATTTGAGGGAGATAACGGAAAGAATTATGTACAAAAGAATCCGTTCTCCTGTAAATTGATAAATGGAGGGATAGCATGAACAGATTTACACTTCCTAGGGATATTTATTTTGGGAAAGATTCATTAGAGGTCTTAAAGAAATTGAAAGGAAAGAAAGCCATCGTAGTTTTAGGCGGCGGCTCAATGAAAAGGTTCGGCTTCCTTGATAAAGTGGATCAATATTTAAAAGAAGCAGGTTTGGAAGTCAAACATATAGAAGGCATAAAACCGGATCCGTCTGTTGACTCTGTTTACGAAGGAGCCAAGATCATGAGGGAATTCGGACCTGATTGGATAGTTGCGATAGGTGGAGGATCTCCTATAGATGCAGCAAAGGCCATGTGGATATTCTATGAACATCCTGAAGTCACTTTTGATGATGTGAAAAACCCCTTTACAGTTCCGGAATTAAGGAAAAAGGCAAAGTTTGTTGCAATACCTTCAACAAGCGGTACTGCAACTGAAGTGACGGCATTCTCCGTGATAACCGATTACAAGACAGAGATAAAGTATCCTCTCGCAGATTTCAACCTTACACCTGATGTAGCGATAATTGATCCTGCACTGGCGCAGACAATGCCTCCAAAGCTTGTTGCTCATACAGGCATGGATGCTCTGACACATGCTATTGAGGCATATGTTGCAGCTTTGAGGTCACCGATTTCGGATCCTCTTGCAATGCATGCAATAGTTATGATAAGGGATTACCTCATAAAATCATATAAGGGGGACACTGAAGCAAGAAGTCAGATGCACATTGCACAGTGTTTGGCAGGCATGGCATTTTCAAATGCCCTTCTTGGAATCACACACTCCATGGCTCATAAGACAGGCGCCGTATTCCACATTCCTCATGGATGTGCAAATGCAATCTATCTGCCTTATGTAATAGACTATAACAAAAAGGTATGTGCGGCAAGATATGCAGAAATCGCAAGAACAATCGGACTTAAAGGAAACACTGATGATGAGCTTGTTGATTCTCTGACAGACTATATAAGGGATTTGAACAGGCAGCTGTCGATACCTTCAACTCTTAAAGAATATGGAATTTCCGAGAAGGATTTCTACGACAATGTTGACAGAATCTCCAAAAATGCAATTACGGATGCATGCACAGGTGCAAATCCAAGGCCGATAACTGCCGATGTTATGAAAAAGCTGTTTACAGCGACATTTACAGGTGAAAAAGTAAACTTCTAGTCATGTAAAATTTTAATATGGCCCGCAAATTGACAGTATCTTTTGCAAATACTATAGAAACAGTGGAAGTCTTTTACCGCCACAAGCGTCTAAACGGACACTCATAAACTATATATACAGCAATGATCTTGACTGCTGTACGGGCCTTAAATTATATTAGAGGCATACTGCAGCAATTTAAGTATGCCTCCAATGATATATTGAAAGCCTAGACTCAGTGGACGGGCTTTTATTTTTAATGTGACTATGTTAAAATATAATGTTAGTTTTCTGAGCAATCCAACTGAGCTGAGATGCACTTTTGTTAAGCTTTTGGCAAAATTGCCGAAATGAGTTCTAAAGCTTTTATTGATTTTGGTAAAGCGGATCTGCAAGAGTTCTTGATGAACATCAGCATAGCCTTAGGATTTAAAAAGTGCGAGCAAGATGTGGATGCTCAAAAATCAATATCCTTATTAAATAGAGTTTAATGTTTAGAGATGCAGTTATGCAATTTATTTATATGGAGGTTAGAATATGTTCAAAATAGCTGAGAAAAAATTGCTGGCGCCTGATATTTATTTGATGAAGGTTGAAGCGCCGAGAATAGCTAAAACGGCAAAACCCGGCCAGTTTGTGATAGTGATTACCGACGAAAGAGGTGAGAGGATTCCTCTTACCATATGCGATTATGACAGCAAAACCGGCTTAGTTGCGATAGTAGTTCAGGCAGTGGGTTCTTCAACAAAAGAGATGGTAAAGCTCAATGAAGGAGACAGCCTGCGTGATTTTGTAGGACCGCTCGGCAATCCATCGGAGCTTGCCAATATGGATATCGAAGCGCTGAAAAAAGAAAAAATAATGTTTGTTGCAGGAGGCGTAGGCGCCGCACCCGTATATCCGCAGCTGAAATACCTTCATGGACTCGGGATAGATGCTGATGTAATAGTCGGGAGCAAATCCAAGAATTATATGATACTTGAAGATGAGATGAGAGCGGTATCGGGCAATTTTTATCCTGCAACCGATGATGGATCCTATGGCTTTAAAGGTCTTGTCACGAATCTTCTTGAGGATTTGATAAAGAATAAAGGAAAGAAGTATGACAGGGTCGTTACAATAGGACCTATGATAATGATGAAATTTGTGTGCAAGCTTACCAAAAAATATGGAATAAAGACTATAGTGAGCCTTAACTCGATCATGGTGGACGGAACAGGAATGTGCGGCGCATGCAGGGTCACCGTGGGAGGAAAGACCAGGTTTACATGTGTTGAAGGGCCTGAATTTGACGGCCACCTTGTCGATTTTGACGAGGCAATGAGAAGGCAGACGATATATAAGTCTGAAGAGGCCGTAAAGCTTCATAGACAAAACGACCCGCAGGAAAAAGGATGCTTCTGCAAAATAGATCTTGGAGGTGTGAAATAATGGACAGATTTAAAAGAACTCCTATAAGTGAGCAGGATCCCAAAGAAAGAGCCAAGAATTTCAAGGAAGTATGCCTTGGATATACAAAAGAGGAGGCAATGAGGGAAGCAAGCAGGTGCTTAAATTGCAAGAAACCCGGATGCGTGCCTAATTGTCCGGTTGCTATAAATATTCCTAAGTTTATTTCCTATGTAAAGGAAGGGGATTTTGAGAGCGCTGCAAAGGTCATTGCAGAGTCGAGTTCGCTTCCAGCCGTGTGCGGCAGGGTTTGTCCGCAGGAGACCCAGTGCGAGAAAAATTGCGTGCTTGGAATAAAAGGAGAAGCTATTGCCATTGGAAAGCTTGAAAGATTTGTAGCCGACTGGTCAAGGGAACATGATATAAATACATCAAAACCGCTTCCTTATAACGGAAAGAAAGTTGCGGTAATAGGGAGCGGTCCTTCAGGACTCAGCTGTGCAGGGGACCTCGCAAAGTTAGGGTATAAGGTCAAGATATTCGAGGCTCTTCATGAACCGGGCGGGGTATTGGTATATGGCATCCCGGAGTTCAGGCTCCCAAAGGATACGGTCGTAAAGCATGAGATAGACAATTTAAGGAAGCTTGGAGTCGATATAGAGACAGATGTAATAATAGGAAAGACCATTACGATAGACGAACTCTTAAATGGTGGAGGATATGATGCGGTATTTGTAGGTTCAGGTGCAGGACTTCCTAAGTTCATGAACATACCAGGCGAGAATTCAAACGGAGTGTTTTCTGCCAATGAGATATTGACCAGGAACAATTTGATGAAGGCATTTAGACCCGAGTATGCAACCCCTATTAAAATAGGCAAGAAAGTTGCGGTCGTAGGCGGAGGAAACGTGGCAATGGATGCTGCCAGAACCGCTCTAAGGCTTGGAGGGGAAGCCCATATCGTATACAGGAGATCGCTTGAAGAGCTGCCTGCAAGGACTGAAGAAGTTCATCATGCAAAGGAAGAAGGAGTGATATTCGACCTTCTTACAAATCCTGTGGAGATAATTGCAGATGAAAAAGGCTGGGTAAAGGGCATGAAATGCATAAGGATGAAACTGGGTGAGCCTGATGAATCAGGAAGGAGAAAGCCTGTTGAAATAAAGGGCTCCGAATTTCTGATGGATGTCGATACGGTCATCATGGCTTTGGGAACATCGCCCAACCCTCTTATACCGTCGACAACAAAGGGACTTGAGACGAACAAGAGAAATTGCATCATTGCCCAAGAAGACACAGGGCTTACCACAAAGGACAAGGTATATGCCGGTGGAGATGCTGTAACAGGTTCCGCCACTGTCATACTTGCTATGGCAGCCGGCAGGAAGGCGGCTGCAGCGATCCACGAACGGCTCAGCAAAGAGAAATAAAAATCATGCTGCTGATGCGCGCATGAGACATCAGCCAAGGTTTAAGCACAATTGCAAGTCCCCCCTTGAAGTAGGATAATGACTACGAAAGGGGGGACTTTTTATGCATAAAACCAAAGCGCATATACACATAGGAACATAATATTATTTAATGGGGCATGTGTATAAGATATGTATATGATCGATTTTTATTCGGGTGAAACTTGCGGCATTGCCTCTTCGATTTTATATGGAGCATATTGAGCGGACACGTTGATTTTTAAGGAAAACAAAATGGAAAAGAAGTGCCTGTAGTAGATTTTCACCGGGTGGTATGCTCAAAAAAACTGTATAGAAAAATTTGGCATAGTTCTTGCTGTATATAAAAGTATACAGACAATTCTTGAGTTTTGCAAGTGGATTTTTGCTTTATGCTTTCAAAGTCTAGCATTGATTTTTGAGCAGTCGAAGTGAATGTTGTGAACACTTTTGTTAAACAGAAACTTGTTTTAAGGATATAAAAGCAAATAAGCATTTTTTAAATAAATGGAGGAAATTTTATGGAAGCGAACGAAAAAATTTCAATCAGAGAAGATATAATATTCAAATTGATAAGCTTTTCAGGTGATGCAAGAAGCAGGATATATGAAGCATATGATATGGTCAGAAACGGGGAATATGATAAAGCCGAAGAGAATTTGAAAAAAGCCGATGAGGCCATAATCCAAGCTCATAATGTCCAAACCGGTCTTATCCATAAAGAGGCCAGTGGGATACATATGGAGATGAGCCTTTTGATGGTTCATGCTCAGGATCATCTGATGAGTACGCTTCTGGCAAAGGATATGGTAAAGGATATGATAAGCATGCAAAAGGAGATAAATGAATTGAAAAAAGAGGTTATAAAGGGAGGTAACAAGGATAAATGATAAGAGTAGTTCAATTTCTAAATCAAGTGCAGTCTGGTTTCGGATCGGATGAAAGGATGGATATGGAGCCCCAGGCTCAGGACGGAGCAGCCGGTTTGGGGATGCTCTTGAGAGCCTCGCTTGTAAAGAACGGTGCCGGGATTGTAGGCACAATAATATGCGGTGATAATTATTTCCTGGAAAACAAAGAAAAGGCAGTAGAGAATATATTAAAAATGATAAAGGACTTTGATGCCGATGTGGTGATTTGCGGACCGGCATTCAATTATAAAAGGTACGGAGAATGCTGCGGATATCTTGCAGAGGCGATAGAGGAAAGGCTCAAGATACCGGCTTTTGCAGCCATGTCCAAAGAAAGCACCGGCACTGAATTGTTCAGAAAGAAAGTATATATAATCGAAACTCCAAACAGGGGAGGAGCAGGGCTCAACAGTTCACTAAGGAAAATTTCAAGCTTTGCCGTAAAGCTGGCTAAAGGCGAACCGATATCGTCTCCTGAGGAAGACGGCTATTTTCCGAGGGATTAAGGCTTATGGCTATTAAACATAGAATTTGTACAAAAAATATGCTCTATTAAAGTTTAATGTTGTTTTTTTGAGCGATCCAAGCGCACATTAGAAATTGTAAAGCAGGAATAGCAAACAGGATGCTCAAAATCAATGCCTTTGTTTAATAGAGCCTATATTAAAAAATGATAGGAAAGGAGGGATCATAATGAAAAAGATCATCTTGCTTTGTTCATCAGGCATGTCAACAAGCCTTCTGGTTACGAAAATGCAAAAGACAGCTAAAGAAAAGGGAATACAGATATCCATAGATGCGTTTCCGGAAGCCGACATGCGAAGCCATTTGGATGGTGTGGATGCGGTGCTGTTAGGACCGCAAATAAAATACGCACTGGGAAGAATACGAAAGATATGTGCTGAAAAGGGGATCCCGGTTGACGTTATAAGCCCGGTCGACTATGGGATGATGAACGGGGAAAAGGTACTAAATCAGGCATTGAAAGTGATAGAAAATAAAACAGGAGGTAATTAGAATGAGTAAAGTTATGGATTCTATGGAAGAAAAGTTAATGCCGATTGCAGATAAGATCGCTCATAACAGATTCCTGATTGCAATACGTGACGGTTTTGCTCTGGCTATGCCGCTTCTTATAATAGGAGCTATGTCATGTCTTATCGGCAATCTGCCGATACCTGGCTTTTCAGATGCCATGACCAAAGTGTTTGGAGAGCAGTTCGGCGTATTTTTCAGCAGGCCTACTGAAACTACTATGTCGATTATGACCATATTCGTTATTATCGGCATATCAAAGAGTTTGGCTGAAAGCTATAAACTGGATGGGATAAGTGCTGCGGTTATTTCACTTGCCGCATTTTTCGTACTGACTCCATTTGTTACGAACTTTACGCCTGAAGGGGCAAAGACTGCAGTTGAGGTCGGAGGAGTTATACCAACCGAGTGGGCAGGTTCTAAAGGACTTTTTGTTGGGATATTTACGGCAATTTTTGCCACTGAAATAGTGAGATATGTTATTAAAAAAGGTTGGGTAATCAGAATGCCTGAAGGTGTTCCTCCGACAGTATCAAGGGCATTCTCATCATTGATTCCTGGCGCTGTGGCTATCGTAATATTTGATTTGGTAAGGCTCGTGTTTACATGGACCAGTTTTGGAACTATTCATAACTTTATATATAAGGTGCTGCAGATGCCTTTGACGTCACTAGGTGCTACACTGGGAGCTACTTTGATTGCAAACTTCTTCATAGGATTCTTCTGGATGTTCGGAATCCACGGAGCCGATGTCGTACAATCCGTGATGAGCCCGATATGGCTGGCATTATCAGGAGAAAATCTTTCCGCATTTCAATCCGGAGGTGTTCTTCCACACATCGTAACCCAGCAGTTCAATTCAATATATCTGTGGATAGGTGGTGCGGGCGCGACACTGGCTTTAAGCTTCATGATGGCATTCATATGCAAATCGGAGCAGTGCAAGAAGCTTGGCAAGCTTTCAATCCTCCCGGGATTGTTCAATATAAATGAGCCTATCATATTCGGACTGCCTATAGTATTGAACCCGATAATGCTCATACCGTTCATATTGACGCCGCTTGTGCTTTGCCTGGTATGTTTTGGTTCAATGGCAATCGGCCTCGTACCAAGTCCGAACGGCGTGATAATCCCGTGGACTACACCTGTTATAATAGGAGGATTCCTTGTTTCAGGAATAAGAGGGGCAATATTGCAGATTGTTGAGCTTGTGATTTCATTCTTTATATATCTTCCATTTATAAAAATTGTAGATAGGCAATATTGCAATGAAGAAAAAACATATTCAGCAAGCAATAGCAAGAAGGCAACTTTAAGCAACTGAGAACTAAATGTCCAGGCGGCCGCCATAGGCCGCCTGAATGACTGCGACATGCTTATAATGAGCCAAGTTTTAAATTAAAAATTTCATGGATAACTTCCTTGATTTTTTTATTTTTAAATTTGGTTATCCATATATGAAGGGGGTTTTAAAGATGAGAAAAATAGGGCTTTCAATATATCCGGCTCATGTGAAGCTGGAAGATAATTTAAAATATATCGACAAGGCCAGCAAATATGGTTTCAAGAGGATATTCACATGCCTCCTGTCCGTAAGAGGCGACAAGGAAAAGATACTAAGTGAGTTCAAGCAGACGATAGAGCACTGCAATAAATATGGAATGAAAGTTATTGCCGATATAAATCCACAGGTATTCCAATATCTTGGGATAAGCTATGATGACTTAGGCATATTCAAAAATTTAGGGCTTTTTGGAATCAGGCTCGATAATGGATTTTCGGGGAATGAAGAGTCCATAATGTCGTTTAACAAATATGGATTGAAGATAGAATTGAATATGAGTTCAGGAACAAAATACATAGATAATATAATGAGCTACAAGCCGAATGCAGATAATCTGCTGGGATGCCATAATTTTTATCCTCATAGATATTCGGGAATTGGATATGATCATTTTATAAAATGCAGCCAGCAGTTTAAAGCGTACAACATAAGGACAGCTGCTTTTGTTTCATCAAAGAGCGCAAAATATGGCCCATGGCCTGTAAGCGAAGGCTTGTGCACTCTGGAGATGCACAGGAATCTGCCCATAGATGTCCAGGCAAAGCATTTGTTTGTTACTGGTTTAATTGACGATGTTTTGATAGCCAATGCTTTTGCAGATGAGGATGAACTCAAGGCTTTAAGCGAGGTGGATCCATACAAACTCAACTTCAAAGTGGAAATAGAAGACGGAATATCCGACGTTGAAAGGGATATCGTGCTGAATAATCCCCACTTCAACAGGGGGGACGTATCAGAATATATGATAAGGTCTACGCAAAGCAGAGTAAAATACAGAGGACACGATTTCAAGCCGTTCAACACGAGGGATATCAAAAGAGGGGATATCACAATAGATAATTCGCTCTATGAAAATTATGCAGGAGAGCTTCAGATCGCATTAAAGGATATGAAAAACTTCGGGAAAACAAATGTGGTAGGCAGGATTTGCAAAGATGAGGTATTTCTGCTCGACTATATAAAGCCATGGCAGAAGTTTGGATTTTGCCTGTAGATTCTGTTCTTTATTTTATTTAGCACGATATAACATAAAATAAGGCGCCGCAGCTGCGGCGCCTTATAAAATTGGCTTAAATCATAGCTTGCCTTATTGTTTTTTCAGCCGGCACAAAATCCATGTTCAAGCTGTCGGCCACGGCTTTGAACGCGATGTTCCCGTTGTATGTATTCAAGCCGCACATCAGTGCACTGTTATCCAGCATGGCCTTAACAGGGCCCTTGTCCGCTATTTCAAGTAAATATGGCAAAGTCGCGCCATCCAGTGCAAATGTCGATGTCCTTGGCACGGCACCTGGCATATTGGCAACCGAATAATGTATGACGCCATATTTTTCATAGCATGGATTGTCATGGGTAGTCGCCCTGTCTATGGTTTCAATCGAGCCTCCTTGATCCACAGCCACATCGACTATGACCGAGCCCTTTTTCATGGTCTTTACCATGGCTTCGGTAACAATTTTGGGAGCCCTGGCGCCCGGCACAAGCACGGCACCGACGAGCAAATCAGCATTTTTTACAAGTTCAGCTGCTGAATATTCGTTATATATGACCGTGGATATCCTCCCTAAAAAGATGTCGTCAAGATAGGACAGTCTTGATTTGTTTATATCCATTACCGTGACCCGTGCTCCAATCCCTACAGCAATCTTTGCAGCGTTTGTGCCGACATTGCCTCCTCCGATTATTAAAATTTCACCAGGAGCCACGCCTGGTACTCCTCCTAGGAGAATTCCTTTCCCTCCATTGTATTTTTGAAGCATATATGCTCCAACCTGTATGGACATTCTTCCTGCAATCTCACTCATTGGGGAGAGCAAAGGGAGAGAACCGTTCTTCAGTTGTACGGTTTCATATGCTATGCCGGTTATCTTTTTTTTAAGCAGCGCGTTTGTCAGTGACGGATTTGGAGCAAGATGGAGGTAAGTAAAAAGTATCTGCCCTTCTTTATATAATTGATACTCACATTCTAAGGGTTCTTTTACTTTTACGATTATATCAGCATCATCGTATATTTGGGTGTTGCTGTCATAGATTACGGCTCCGGCCGCTGTATATTCACTGTCCTCTATGCCGCTTCCCAACCCGGCAGATTTTTCAACTATTACTTTGTGACCATGCCTTACAAGAGCATGAGCACCTGCAGGAGTGATTGCAACCCTGTTTTCATTGTTCTTGATTTCCTTCGGGACCCCTATAATCATAAATATTCCTCCTTTTATTTTATTATTTTGTGGGTATTCCGCTTTGACATCAAATGTTGTCCCGATCGCATTTTAAAACAATAGAATGAGTGTTATTTGTCTTATATAATTCTACAATTATAATAATATTAAAAAAGGATGATTTCTACAACAATAAGATTTATATTTTTGCAATGTGAGAAAATATATGTAATAAACGCCAAAGTTTGAAGCATATGCTTTGCAATCTCTTGTGTTTAGAGCAATAATGTTCACATTTCTGTAATTTAGTCTTCACCAAATCTTCATATTTTTTAAATACAATGTTTATATGAAAAGGCAGTTGCCAGCATAAAAGCATGAACAGGCGAACAAGGATGCTCAAAATCAACGTCATGCTTTAACAGAGCCTTACATTAAAGGAGGAGTTGCATATGGATGAGAACTTCAAACCCGACATAGATTATACGAATTATAATAAAAATGTTGAAGAGACAGGATTAGTGGTCAGTGATAAGACATACAGGCATAAGAAAAAGTCAAACCTGAAAACATATATAGCCCTGGTGCTGATAACTTCAATCATAAGCAGTTCGATTGTCGGAGGAATATTATATTCAAGCTTTTCTGCAAAATTGAATAGTCAGGCTGCGGCTCAAACAAGCTCTGCACTGTTTACTAATAATGGAAATTCAGCACAAGCTGTGAAAACAGGTACGACATCTAGTTCAAACGGGAATATGTATTCTGCGGTTGACATAGCTAAAAAAGTAGGGCCGTCAATAGTTGGGGTCAGGATGACTGTGACAAGCTCAATAAGTCAATACTTCAGGGGAGGAAACCAGCAGCAGGATACTACGTCAGAAGGTTCAGGCATCATAATAAGCAGCGACGGCTATATAATGACTAATTATCATGTTGTTGAATATGCAGATCCAAAAAGCGGCGTAAGCTCTCAAGCATTACTTGAAGTGTTTCTGCCCGATGGGAAACAGGCTCAAGCTAAATTCATAGGAGGGGACGACGAAAACGATCTTGCCGTAATAAAGGTCAACTTGACCAATTTGCCGGTCGCTGAATTGGGTGATTCGTCAAAACTTGAAGTCGGAGAACCTGCCGTTGCAATTGGAAATCCGCTTGGCATGGAGTTTGCGGGTTCGGTGACAGTCGGAGTGATAAGTGCGTTAAACAGGCAGGTTGAAACTGAAGACAAAACTTTGAACCTTATACAGACAGATGCGGCAATAAATCCCGGAAACAGCGGTGGTGCCCTTGTAAACTCAAAAGGCCAGGTAATAGGTATAAATACGGTTAAAATATCGGAAACAGGGGTCGAAGGTCTTGGATTTGCAATACCTGTCAACGATGCAAAACCAATTGTCCAGCAGCTTGTGAAGTATGGATATGTCAAGGGGAGGCCTTTTATAGGTATATCAGGTCAGGAAATAACACAGGTGATGTCGGCACGGTACGGTCTTCCTGTAGGGATATATATTGTTGATGTGACTTCAGGAAGCGGAGCGCAGAAAGCAGGCATAGAAAAGGGAGATGTGCTCGTAAGCCTCGCAGGAAAGGCTGTCAAGACTATGAGTGATGTAAATACGATCAAGAAGGGATATAAAGCAGGCGATACTGTTGATGCGGTGATAGTGAGAAACGGCAGTAAAATAAACGTAAAGATAACATTCTCGGAGGATAAGTAAAATTCATCTTTGTTAAACAAGAGCCTGTAAAAAAAGAGATTTAAAAATAAAATGCACCTTATATATTAGATAAATAAACTTAATATATAGGGTGCATTTTATTTTAGCAAAGCAAAATATCAAAACAAACCGCCCTGATTTTGCAAAGGCGGTTTGGATCAGTAGTTTGTACTATTTACTATGCGCTTTTTATTTCATCGAGCTTTATCTGCCTGGTGTGCTTTGTATGGTACCATTCCTTGTCATTCTTATTAAGTATGCCTTGTATTGTGATAGGTATCCATGTTATGGTATACAGGCCGTATAATATATACCACACAAACATCTTTGCATTTTTCTTTTTACCGAAGAGAAATACCAGCGTCAAGAATGCGAAGAAGTAAATTACATGTCCTGCAGCTATCACCATTATGTCTGTGCCTGGTTTAAACAGGTAGTCGAACACAAATACATATGAAGAATAAACGGCAAAAACAAGAAATAAACCTTTTGATATCTTTTTTTCGATATAAGTTATAAAAGGCGTAAAAAGAAACTGGAACATGCTAAATACTTTCCATATCAGCGGAGAGAACAAATAGTTAATCACAAAAATATAATGTCCTGAACTGTTGTTCTGTATGAGCGAAAGTATTGAAGAAATACCGAAAGCTACGATTGTAAAAGGCTGTATCGTATACAATGCTGTATCGAATGCAGTAAAATCCCTGTCTTTGAATGCCTTTGACATAAGCTTGAAAAAAAACCTTGATGAAACATCTGCAAACCCCTGCATCCATCTCCTTCTCTGATTCCAAGACTGCCTTAAAGTCAATGGTTTTTCATCATATACTACGGCATTGTGAGCCCAGCCTACTTTATAATTGTTCAAAACCAGCTTGCAAGTGAATTCAAGGTCTTCGGTGAGGCAAGTAGCTCCCCAGCCTATTTCCTTAAGAACATCGGTGCATACGCAAAATCCAGTGCCTCCAATTTGATTTGACAGTCCAAGATTATGCCTTGAGAGTTGGAAAAGCCGGTTCGATGTCCAGAATGCTATTGAATAGGATTGTGTTATCCATGAATCATTCGGATTTTTGCTGTCAAGATAACCCTGCACGACCTTATAACCTTTTTTCAAACTTTTGTCCATTTCCCTAAGAAAGCCTCTCGATACTATATTATCGGCATCAAATATCGCTACGGCATCGTACTTTTTTTTCATGCTGAATATTTTTTTGAACATCCAGTCAAGGGCATAACCTTTGCCGTTTTTTCCTTCTGCAAATCTTTCACATACGATCGCACCGGCATCCCTTGCTACTTTTGCGGTATTGTCAGTGCAATTATCGGCTATTACAAACACATCATACATATCGTTGGGATAGTCAAGACCTATAAGGCTCTCAACGGTATTTTCAACGACCATTTCCTCATTGTGCGCTGCAACAATCAGCGCAAATGTCTTTTCAGGGACATCCTCATTTGTATCCTCTTTCTTTTTATATAATCCAAACAATGAGATAACTGCATAGTACATCATAAGTAGAAATACAGTTATCTGAAAAAATTCTGTTATATTAAAAATATATGTTCCCACTTTAGTTCCTCCAATTTTTGCCAAAAGCTCGAGCTGTGAAAATAATTAAGGTAGTATAGTTTGTTAACTTACTACCCCTTTGGCATGTTGTGTAAAACAAATTCAAGCCATATAACGTTTTACATAGGGCACTGGGCAAGGTTCAATTTAATAATTACTTCCTGTGATGCAAATCAAATAATAAAGATCACATTTTCAAGGCAGTCTAATCACAAGCATAAACAACCTTTATAAATTCTATTAAAATTATGAAGATAGAGCAAACAACAAGTCGCACAGGGCAAAGCCGTAATATGTTACGAAACCGCGCATTAACTGCATGAATCAAGCTTTGTACCTTATACGAGTCAATATCAAGGGACAGGGACGGTTAACAATTTTTTTCTGAGATTAACAAAATAAGACAGGCTTGTTAGGTCCTTTAAAATAGCAGCAGGGACGGTTAACAA
>CALCDS010000286.1 GCA_937900065.1 uncultured Clostridiaceae bacterium
CTGTCTATCACAGCATCGAGCTGTTTTTCCTTTTTGTCAAACACAGCATCAAGTGCGGCATTTGCCGCATCGTTTATGTCATCTTCTGTGAGCAAGCCTCCCATGCTCAAATCATCTATGTCGTCCATTATGTGCATTATGCGTCCCGAATATTTCGGGAGCACCTTCAGCGTATCTATTGCTTCTTCGTTGTCTTCATCCTCAAGGCTGTTGATTACGTAATCGCTTTTGTCCATGAATCCGTCAAGCTCTTTGGAACGCTTCAGCACATCCAAAAACGGGTCCAGTTTATCTTTGTCAAGCGTTTTGATTTCATCAGCATCATCCATGAGAACCCTGGACTTGTCTATATTTTCATCGGTCAATCTGTCCGGCAGAGAGCGGAATGTTTTATTGTCAAGCGCATAATCTATATCAACATCCTTTAAATCTGCTTTTACCCTGTCATATAGTGCGATGTTTTCGTCGGTAACATAATCTGGAGCAATGTCTATGAGAGCCTTGTCCATGCCATAGAAATCAAATGCATCTCCTATAAGAATTCTAGAGCGCGATACGTTATCGAAGTCGGTGATCAATGAGCGTATTTCCTTGTCCGGATCCATTACATCTATGTCATGCAGCGAGTCGTTTAGTTTGTTCAAATTATCTTTCATCTCATCGAAATCATCGGATTTTTTGATCTTATCCATATCCGGAAGCTCGGGAGTTGCGGTGAACATCATGGTCCCGAGCTTGAAATTATCAGCATCTGCCGTGATTTCAATCGTATCATGGAAATCTATGTCTTTCAGTTCCTTTATGCTTGTTTTGTCAAGCCCCAGGCTTTCATTCAATCCCGGGACTGCCGCAAATACGGCAACCTGGTTGTTGCCCTCTGTAAATATCTTTCCATTGTCTATGCTCACATTTTTAAATGTTTCTGTGGGAAGATTTACTGTTCCTGCAACGGTTATAGGCGTATAAATTGAAGATAGACCGCTTGATAAAGGCACATCATGCTTTCCGGTGTTTATAAATTTTATCTGTATTTTTACCTTCCCTGATTTGCCTCCAAGCTTATTCGGGCTTATCTCTTCACCGTTTAGGTAATATGTTATGCCTATCTTTAATGGTATCTTTTTATCGGTAGTTCCTCTGTAGTATATATCGTTTCCTATAGGCCTCCATATAAGTTCATCGCCGTTTTTTATTGGCTTTTCATCGCCTTTTACATTGGCTATGTCATCTAAACTAGTTCTGTCATGTATTTCAGTTCCTTGGCTGTCTGAATGGAGCCAGTCCGATACTATGACTTTCTTTTGGTTCCCGCTTTGATCCATGGTCACATATACATATTCCTTTTTTTGAACCTGACTGATTGCTCCATATGCAAAGGTGGAATTCATCATCATGACAGCCGTAAACATGCTGATGAATTTAAAAAGTAATTTACTCTTGTTCATATTTACACCCCTATTCTGGTATAGAAATATAATCTAGCAGAGCTTATTCTTATATCTCAAGCCTGCACATTCTTTTTCCAACCATGCGTGGTCTTGGATATTGCGCTTTCAAATATAAGCAGCAAGGACGGAAAAAGGAGTATTATCACCGCAGCGCTTATCAATGAGCCTCTTGCCAGCATTGCGCACAGGGTTTTTATTATTTCGATTTTGGATACCAGTGCTACGCCGGCTGTGGAACAGAAGAATACAAGAGCACTTGTTATTATCGACTTATCTGATGTACGCGCCGCTATCCTCATGGCCTCAAACTTGTCATGACCGTTTAAAAGCTCCTCTTCAAATCTGGATACCATAAGTATGGCATAGTCGTCCGTAGCTCCAAGCTGTATGCATCCTATGACTATGGATGCTATAAAAGGGATGGACGTGCCTGTAAAAAACGGTATGCCCATATTGATGAATATTGCAAGGCCGATTGCCAAAATCAATATCACCGGCACTGAAACCGATTTGAATACACATGCAACTATTGCAAAAAAGGCAGCTGCGGATAAATAATTGGTCACCTTAATATCATTGTCAGTGGTTTCAATAAGGTCTTTTGTAAGAGGACCTTCACCTGCAACCATTGCTCCTTTGTCATAGCTTTTGACTATTCTTGTGATATCCTCGATCTGCGCATTTTCCTCGTCCCTGGCAGCTTTATATTTCGAATTTGCTATTATAAGCTGATATCCATCCTTTTTGAATATATCTTTTATTTTCTGAGGTATGAAATCTTCAGGTATCATAGGACCTACAAACTTGTCGTATGCAAGCACTCTGTTCACTCCGTCGACTTTTTCAATTTCTTTGACCATTTCTTCCAATTTATAAGGCTTTATATTATCCTTTACGATTATAAAGTGTGTGGTTGCCATGTTGTAATCGTTTTTCAGTTTGTTTGTGGCAACTATGGAGTCAAGGTCCCTTGGAATGGATTCGTCAAGTGTATAATATACTTTTGTCTGGCTCTGGCTGTATATTGCTGGGAGGAATGCCAAAATAAATATGACCGCGAATATTTTATATTTGTTTACCAGCAAATCCGTTAATTTTTTGAACTGCGGCATTATTACCTTGTGCTTGTATTTATGTAGCGGCTTATCAAAAATAAGCACCAATGCAGGAAGCACTGTAACTGCGCAAAGTATTCCTATTATAACGCCCTTTGCCATAACAAGGCCTATGTCTTTTCCAATGCTGAGTTTCATAAAGCACAGTGCTAAAAAGCTTGCTATGGTGGTAAGCGAACTTGCCCATAATGCCGTAAATGCCTTTTGGATGGCCTGAGCCATGGCCTCGCGCCTGTCGCTGTATTTCTGCTTCTCTTCGTCATACCTGTCGAGCAGGAATATGGAATAATCCATTGTAACTCCAAGCTGCAATACGCCTGCTATGCATTTTGTAATGTAGGATATTTCCTTCATAAAAATATTCGTACCGAGGTTGTACATTACAGCAAAGGATACGCCGATTAAAAAGATAAACGGCTCAAACGTGGACTCCATTGTAAGCAGCATCGCTATAAGAGACAATATTACGGCAAGCGTGATATAAAATGGAGCCTCTTTGTCGGCAAGATTCTTTGTGTCCGTTATGATTGCAGACATTCCGCTTAGAAAACACTGCTTGTTTAAAACTTTTCTGATGTCTCCCACAGCTTTTATGGTTTCAGCCGATGATGCAGGATTTTTATATTTCACTATCATCGTCGTCGTATTGCCGCTGTAGAACATATCCTTTGCATCATCTGGCAGCATTTCCTTTGGCACGCTTATATCAACAGCATCGTCAGTCCATATTACGCTGTCGACTCCATTTATATTTTCAATCTTGTTTTTTAATTTGACTACATCCTTGGACTGCATGTTTTCTACTATGAGCATTGATGTTGCGGCGTCATTGAATGTGGTGTTTAAAAGCTCCTGCCCTTTGGTGGAATCGAGATCCTTGGGCAGGTAAGTCAGAATATCATAATTGACCGGGGTCATTATATAGCCATATATGCATGGCAATAATAATATTACGGCTATAATCATTGTAACAACAGGATTTTTGATTATAACCTCTGCGAGTTTTTTCAAATCAGTTTGTCCCCCTTTTTCAATGATAAAATCATTTCGATAATATTTTCCTGATCGTTTTGTAAAGTGTGGGCTTAATCTCATCAATGGTATATGGTTCTTCAAGTATAATCGAGCTGTAGCATATTGAACTTACAAGTTCGATTATTATATACATGTTTTTTTCGATAACATCATTATTTACGCCGCCTGTCCTGTACTCATCAGTGAGTCTTTGAAGCATGCCTTTAACTTCCAGTAGATCATCGCTGTCAGCCAGTATTTTTCTGTATAATCCCCAGGACAGATTTTTGTGTATGAGCCTTAACATTTTTTTGTTGCTTTTAAAATATGCGATCAAATAATCTATGAAGAACAATACTCCATCGACCATTCCTGCATTTTCGGCTTTTACTTTGCTTTCAGTGGCATCCATAGTTTGTTTTAAAACCGTTACGCTTTTTCGATATATTATTTTGTTCAGTATATCGTACTTGTCCTTGAAATAGAGATAAAACGTTCCCTTTGCAACACCTGCCTTTTTTGCTATATCCTCTATTACGGTCTCAGTCATGCCTTTTGTTGTGAACAGTTCATATGCAGCATCATAGAGCTTGTTGCGCTTCAGCAATTTTTTCGCGTTTATTTTGTTCATCTTCGAATCTTCATCCCCGGCGTGCTCCATTTTTTTTACACCTCCATTAAAATGACTAAAAGTCATTTCTGCCGCATAATCAATTATACACAAAAATGACTTTTAGTCAATAGTTGGGGAC
>CALCDS010000287.1 GCA_937900065.1 uncultured Clostridiaceae bacterium
GCGAGCGGGATGCTCAAAGTCAACATCTTTGTTTAACATAACCTTTTTTTAAAATACGGTTAGTTCCTGCCGCAGCAGTATTTGTATTTTTTGCCGCTTCCGCATGGGCATGGGTCGTTCCTGCCTATTTTCTTCGGTTTTACAATCGGCTTGCGCTTTACGCTGTTATCCTCATTTGTTGCGATAGGCTCTGCAACCCTCTGTCTTTGAGGAACCCTTTCAAGCTTAACATGGAACATCATCTTTACGGTCTCTTCCTTGATATTGTATATCATCTCATCAAACATCGCGCTGCCTTCAAACTGGTATTCCTGAACCGGATCCCTCTGCCTGTATGCTCTCAATCCGATACCTTGCTTTAACTGATCCATTGCATCTATATGATCCATCCACTTGGTGTCTACGGAACGGAGAAGCACGACCCTTTCGATTTCCCTCATCCTCTCGCTCGTAAACTCCTCTTCCTTGGATTCATAAATTTTGTGAGCGATATCAGACAGTTTTTCCTTTATCTCTTCTTTTGAAATGTTTGTCAACTGATCTTCAGTCAGCATTCCCTTAGGCAGGAATAAATCATGGCAATATCTTAAAATCCCCTTTATGTCATAATCCTCATATTCCTTGCCGCCGCCTGTATGGGCATCGACTACAGTGGAAATAACATCATCTATCATAGCCATTATCTGATCTTTAAGGTCAACGCCTTCCAGTACCTGCCTTCTCTGACTGTAGATGACTTCCCTCTGCTGGTTCATGACGTTATCATACTGGAGCAAACTCTTACGGATATCCAGGTTGCTGCCTTCCACCTTTTTCTGAGCATTTTCTATGGCTCCGGAAAGCATTTTATTTTCAATCGGCTGATCTTCCTCAAGCCCAATCTTATCTACCAGAGCTTTTATCTTATCGGATCCGAAAAGCCTCATCAAGTCGTCTTCCAAAGAGATATAGAACCTGGACTCACCTGGATCTCCCTGACGGCCCGAACGACCGCGGAGCTGATTATCGATACGCCTTGACTCATGCCTTTCAGTTCCTATTATCTTCAATCCGCCAAGCTCTACCACACCAGGGCCAAGCTTTATATCGGTACCACGACCAGCCATATTGGTGGCTATTGTAACCATACCCTTTTCACCGGCATGTGATATTATTTCAGCTTCCTTCTCATGATACTTGGCATTCAATACCTGATGGGGTATGCCCTTGCGCTTCAGCATGCTTGATAAAAGCTCGGATTTTTCAATACTTATTGTTCCTACAAGCACCGGCTGCCCCTTTTTATGAGTCTCCACGATTTCATCAACTATGGCATTGAATTTGCCCTTTTCAGTCTTATATACCATGTCGGAATAATCTTTTCTTATCATGGGTTTATTGGTAGGTATGACGATTACATCGAGGCTATATATTGTCCTGAACTCCTCTTCCTCTGTCAACGCCGTACCGGTCATGCCCGACAGTTTATTATACATCCTGAAATAGTTCTGGAAGGTTATGGTCGCGAGAGTTTTAGACTCTCTTTCGACTTTGACATTCTCTTTAGCCTCGATTGCCTGATGAAGTCCGTCGCTGTATCTTCTGCCAAACATAAGCCTTCCTGTGAATTCATCGACTATTATTACTTCCCCGTCTTTTATCACATAATCTATATCACGCTTCATGAGATTGTGGGCTTTTAAAGCTTGTATGATATGATGCTGCAGCTCCATGTTCGCAGCATCGGCATAATTTTCAAGATTGAAAAATTTCTCGGCCTTTTCTACACCGCTGTCTGTCAGCGATACACTGTGGCTTTTTTCGTCGACTTCAAAATCATCCTTTTTCAATGTCCTTACGAATGCATCCGCGACTTTATACATATCGGTGGATTTTTCACCAATGCCGGATATGATAAGAGGCGTTCTTGCTTCATCTATGAGTATTGAGTCAACTTCATCGACCACTGCAAAATTAAGTTCCCTTTGCACCATTTCTTCTTTATATACGACCATGTTGTCCCTCAAATAATCAAAACCAAACTCGTTATTGGTGCCATAGGTTACATCGGAATTATATGCAGCTTTCCTCTCTTCAGGTTTAAGCTCATGTGTTATACATCCAACCGTAAGTCCGAGGAATTTGTATATCTGTCCCATCCACTCGCTGTCACGTTTTGCCAGGTAGTCGTTTACGGTCACCACATGGACTCCTTTTCCTTCAAGCGCGTTTAAATATACTGGCAATGTAGCCACAAGGGTTTTACCTTCGCCTGTTTTCATCTCGGCAATACGTCCCTGGTGGAGCACTATGCCTCCTAAAAGCTGTACCTTGTAGTGGGTCTGTCCAAGTGTCCTTGTAGCAGCTTCCCTCACAACTGCAAATGCTTCAGGAAGTATATCATCCAAAGTTTCGCCGCCACTCAGCCTCTGCTTGAACTTATCAGTCATTTCCCTAAGCTCAGCATCTGTCATTTTTGAATATATATCTTTCATACTATCTATTTTGTTAACTATAGGCATAAGCCTTTTAATTTCTTTATCACTATAAGTTCCGAATATTTTCTCAAATATATTTGCCATTCAATCACCTTCTTTAATGTTATAGAATATTTTCAATCCATTATAGCATTAACATTCCCCTTAATCAATGAAACGTGTAGGGTGAGCATGTATTGCTGTATTTTAATTAAAGCTAGTTTTAATAAATATAGTGATTTTAAGCATCCAGCTTACCTGTTCACGCTTTTTAAGTTCTAAGGCTCAAAAATCAACATTGTAATATAGTTTAACACAGCCCAAATTAATTTTAGCCCGGCTGTTTTGCCGGGCTAAAATTAAAATTCAGGCTCTATCAAGCCATACCTTCCATCTTTTCTCTTATACACAACATTGACTTCTTCTGTTTCAGCATTTAGAAACATATAAAAACTATGGCCGAGCAAGTCCATCTGGAGTACTGCTTCATCAACTGGCATTGGTTTCATTGCAAACTTTTTTGTTCTCACTATCGTCGGATTGTATTCCTCTTCATCATAAGCTTCACTATGGCGATTATCAAAAGCCTTTAATGAATTCGCCCTGAGTTTTCTCTCCAATCTTGTTCTGTGCTTCATTATTTGTTTTTCGATTTTTTCGAGAACATTGTCAATTGATGTATACATATCAGCGGTTGACTCCTCCCCCCTTATAATAACTCCATCAAAGGGGATCGTCACTTCGATTATGTGATGGTTTTTCTGTACACTTAAAGTTACCTGAGCTTCCACATCAGGGTTAAAGTATTTGTCAAGCTTGCCGATCTTCTTGATGACAGTATCCCTTAATGAATCCGTTACAACAATATTCTTGCCAGTTACTGTAATCTTCATAAACTTCAGCCCCTTTCATAATCTTTATATAATTATTATTCTATATTTTATATTAAATTCCTTCATGTGTCTATGCTTATATCTTATAATAACATGACCGATTCACTTTCAGACTATTGAAATCAGCATCCGATAACAAAGTAGGGTCTGCTATAATTTTTTATATTTAACATAACTTCTTGACTGTTCGTATGTGAATATGTGAGTACATGCCCTGTGGATAATGTGGACAAGTCTGTGAATAACTTAAAAAAAGCTAAAATACGTTGTGGATTAAATGTGCATTTCATTGCCGTAAACTTTCCACAAGAGAACATGTATCATCAATTCCACATATCACTTGCATTATATCCAAAACTGCAGACTATATGCTGTTGAAAGATAATAATTCGTTTTTAATAGTGTGGATTTTTTGAGCAATCCAAGCGAGCTGAGATACGCTTTTGCTAAGTTCTTGGCGAAATTGCCGAAGTGAATCCTATAACTTTTGCTGACTTTGCAAAGCGAGTTTGCAAAAGTTCTTGATGAATGAGGCAATTAGCCTTAGAACTTAAAAAGTGTGAACAGGCGAGCGGGATGCTCAAAAAATCCACAGCATTGTTAAACATGACCTTAATAATCTATACGGAAATTTGAATTTGCTGATCGATTTAAAATTCTGGAAGCCCATGCATAAATCATGCTATAATAAATATATTAAACTTAGTGGGAGGGATTTCCATATGTTTGGTTTTAATGATAAGCCGGTAAGGATAAAACAGTCATCCAAAAATTCCATTAAGGAATATGTGATCGTATATCCGGTCAAGAAAGGCGCTACTGTTAAAATAGGCAAGTCCATGCTATGCAATATCACAAAGATATCAACAGTGATCGTACATATGGATACAAATATGACTCTTATGGGAAAACAGCAGAAAATGGATTTCATGAGCTGTTTGAAAAATTTGCTGAAAGCTTTAAATATCAACTTTTCCCAAAGGATCATACCAGGGGGGAGTTCAAATGGAGAAAGCGTATTGAGGATGATTTTCTCCGGCAAGAAAGATTCCGAGCGGGAAATTGTAACCTTTCAGCTTGAAAAAGGTTTTTTTAATGAGGAACTCTTTTCAATGATTTCACTTCAAGGCTGCGAAATATATATCCCAAATAATTATTATGATGGTATTGTAGATGATGTTTTTAATTTTAATTTTCAAGATGCGCAAAAAAGATATGATACATTTGAATATGTATTGTTTATAAGCGATTTAATAGGGCAGGCAGCGCTGCGCACAAAGAAACTGGACTTAAAACATGTTGAAGATATCGTCAAGTAAAAATGCAAGAAAAATTTCCTACAGATGCGTTATAATAGCATAAAAATGGGTTGTCTTATTTTTGATTTCAGACCATCATTTCAAGACAACCCTCCTTTATTATTCAGGCTATGTTGTATTTTCAGCATATCGTGCTTTATATAGGCTGTGTTGATTTTTTTTGAGCAATCCAAGTGAGCGGTGTGAGCACTTTTGATAAGTTCTTGGCAAAATTGCCGAAGCGAATCCTAGAGCTTTTGCTTGTCTGAGCAGTAGCGAGTTTGCAAAAGTTCTTGATAAGCGAGGCAATGAGCCTTAGAACTTAAAAAGTGCGAACAGGCGAGCGGGATGCTCAAAAAAACCAACATCATGCTTTATATTTTAAGAAAGCCTATCTGTAAAAAGATGCAACGCTTTATAAGCTATACTTCATCATATCTAAAACAGCTTACTATATGATCATTTACCATACCTACAGCCTGCATGAATGAATAGCAAATTGTTGAACCTACGAATTTAAAGCCGCTCTTTTTAAGCTCTGCACTCATTTTATCGGATTCTTTCGATGTTGAAGGAACTTGGCTTATATCTGTCCAGCTGTTTTTTATCGGTTTATATGATACGAACTGCCATATGTAATTATCAAAGCTTCCAAATTCCTCTTGCAGCTTTAAAAATGCTCTTGCATTTGTAACCGTTGATTCGATCTTCAGCCTGTTGCGTATAATTCCATCGTTTAAGAGAAGATTCTTAATCTTGTCATCATTGTAGCAGGCTATCTTTTGAGCATCGAATCCGTCAAAAACGCTCCTGTAATTTTCACGCTTTTTAAGTATCGTTATCCAGCTTAAGCCGGCCTGGGCTCCTTCAAGTATCAGAAATTCGAAAAGCTTTCTATCATCGTGCATCGGCACTCCCCATTCATTATCATGATAATCCATATATAAACTGTCCCTCTCGGCCCATCCGCATCTTGTTTTCATATATACACTCCCAATTTAAGATTGATTATCAGTTCATATGCTCAAGCTCACGTCTGAGCCAGTCAAGAGCATTCATAACGGTACGGTTTTGAATTTTTTCCCTGTTGCCTGGAAAGTTAAACTTTCTTACCATGGTTTTGCCTTTTATATAAAGCCCTACATATACAAGACCAACCGGTTTTTCAGCAGTACCGCCTTCAGGTCCCGCAATGCCGGTTACAGATATGCCTATGTCCGCATTTGAAGATTTTACAATGCCCTGGACCATTTCCAAGGCTGTCTGCTCGCTGACCGCCCCGAATTTACCGAGCGTTTCCTTCTTAACGTTGAGCCTTCTCATCTTGGCGTCATTGCTGTAAGTCACATCCCCCTCTATAAGCACGGCCGAGACTCCAGGGTTTCTGACGAGCCTGTATGCCAAAAGCCCGCCTGTGCACGATTCGGCTAGAGCTATCGTAAGCTTTCTCTTTATGAGTTCTTTGGCTACAACTTCATCTATGCTCGTATTCCCGACTCCATATATGTTATCTCCAAGCCTATCCCTTATCTTTTTTTCAACAGGAGCCATTATGACTTCAGCTTCTTTTTTGTCCCTGCCTCTTGCAGTTATCCTGAGCGTTGCTTCGCCCTCTTTGGCATAGGGCGCTATGGTTGGATTGGTCTGGGAATCTATTATATCCTTTATCTTATCTTCCATCAAGCTTTCGCCAAGTCCGAGCACTCTTAAAACCTTTGACACAAGCACACAATCCTGAAACTGTTCAAGATACGGCATTACTGAAGCCTCAAACATTGGAGCCATCTCCTTGGGCGGTCCTGGAAGCATTATGATAATTTTTTTACCCTCTTTTATGATGCATCCGGGAGCAGTGCCGTTTGGATTTGGAAGTATTTTTGAACCTTCTGGAAAAAGGGCCTGCTTTCTATTGTTCTCGGTCATTGTCCTGTTGGTATTCTTAAAAAACGTTTCTATTTTTTGCAATGAATCCATATCAAGCAAAAGCTTTCTATTAAAATATCTGGCCGCTATTTCCTTTGTCAAATCGTCCTTTGTAGGGCCTAATCCTCCTGTGGTTATAACAAGCTCTGATCTTTTAAATGCTATATCATATGCTTCTTTCAGCCTTTGGGGATTATCGCCCACCACTGTCTGGTAATATACGAATATGCCTATATCTGCAAGTCTTCTGGCTATGTATTGGGCATTTGTATTTATAATATCGCCAAGAAGCAGTTCAGTTCCTACTGATATCAGTTCCGCCTTCATGATTATTCCTCCCATTGCCTTAAAATTTTTCGCTTTTCCAATAAATATTATATATCTTTAGAAACCTCTTTACTACCAATCCGCATTTTACTCTGTTTCCTTTATTTTTAAAGCACCTTTGAGTATAATATTAGAGAGGCTTTATATTTAGGCTCTGTTAAATCATGAAGTTGATTTTTTGAGTATCCCGCTCGCTTGGATTGCTCAAAAAATCAACATTATATAACATATATTTAAATACCAATTGAAAGATGGGGGATATTTGCATGATAAAAAATATATTGTTTGATATAGGAAGTGTGTTGGTAAGTTTTCAGCCATATGATTACATATGCGATGTGGTAAATGATAAAAAAACTGCGGACAAGCTATATAAGGCCATATTCTGCACAAAGGAATGGCAGATGCTTGATGAAGGCACCATAACAGAAGATGAAGCTTTTGAATGCTTTTCCAAGTCATGTCCTGAATACAGAGAAATCATAGAGAAAATAAAATACGACTGGTATAGAATACTCACCCCTATTAAGGGCACGGTTGATATATTCCATAAACTAAAGAAAAGAGGATATAAAGCATATATACTTTCAAATTATCATGATAAAGCATTTGATATGATATATAACAAATATGACTTTTTTAAATCATTTGATGGAATGGTGATTTCCTCAAGGGTAAAACTTTTAAAACCGGACGCCAGGATATTCCGCAGACTGATAGATGAATACCATATAAATCCTGAAGAGACCGTATATATAGATGATCTGCAGTCAAACCTGGATGCAGCCGAGAAATTTGGATTTGTAACCGTTCTTTTTAAATCGCCTGAAGAATTAGACAAGCAGCTTAAAGCGCTGAATGTTTTATAGCCAAAAAATTAATGCGCTCTGTCAAAAAAGATGTTGATTTTAAATATTCTCATGCTTTAACAGAGCGCCAATAAATATCAATTATTTAACATGGCTGAAATCGATATGCTTACTTAGCATTTGCCTTATGAATATATGACCATTTAAATTTATAAATCAATATGTAAAGCAGAGCCGATACTATGATGCTATAGAATACATCCACAATTGAATGCTGCTTTATAAAAAGCGTCGACATCGTTATGGACAAAGTGCACATAAACAGCAATATCTTTATTGCTGTGTTTTTTTTAAGCCTTTGGGATTTTGCCATTACTATGAATATACCGATTGAGTTTATAACATGCACGCTTGGAGAAACATTTGTCGGCGTATCGATTGAGTATATATACTTTATTGTCTTTGAAAATATGTCGTTTCCACTTATGTACGGCCTCAGATTTTGACCGTTCGGGAAAACCAAATATACTATGTGGGCAATTGTCATTCCCGCAAATATGAATATAAAAAGCTTACAAAAATCAGGAGGTGATGTGATCCCAAGGTAGATAAATGCGATGACCATATAAAAATACCAAAATACATACATCACAACAAACTCTTTTACAAATGGTATATAAGTGTCAAGGTTTGAAAACATGATATACTTTGGTACTCTTACCACTTTCTCATCATAAAAGAACCATATAATCTGTATTAGAAAAAGAAATAATAAATACATATGCTTGTGTTTGCCGGTTGTATAGAAAAATCTTCTTGCCATGAAATCAAACCTCGCAAAATATAAATTTTTATTTCTGGTACAGCATAATGCCCAATTTTGTATACTCACATCTAAACTGCACTTTGAAAGACAGGCATGGTTATACTATTGCGCCGTGCTTATCATGATTTATGTAAATGTATTGTTTTTGCTCTTTTAATCTTATCGTCTCCATACTTTTGCCTTATCTTATCCATAACCCTTTCGATCTTCTCCTCTTTAGCATCATACTTTCCACTTAAATCAAAAAACGATACCTGTTTTGCCAGTCCCTTTTGAAGATCCCCTAATCCTATTCCCAAAAGCCTGACAGGGCGGCTTAAGTTCCAATTCTTTTTTAAAAGTTCACATCCGGTTTCATATATTTCCTTTGTCAGATATGTTGGGGAAATAGCCTTTTGCCTCGTTATGGATTTAAAATCATTATATTTGATTGCAATTGAAACCGTCCTTCCGCTGTATCCTGATCTTCTTGCTTCGGCTCCAACCTCCTCTGCAAGTTCCAGTACAATCCTTTTGGCATATTCCAAATCAATAATATCATTCGGCAGAGTTGTGGAGCGGCTTATGGATTTGGAATTTCTAAGAGGATTTTCATCCACAGGTGAATTGTCAATGCCATATGCTAGGTCGTAAAGCTCCTCGCCATATTTTCCAAAGGTTTTTATAAGCAGATTCCGGTCGCTCTTTGCAATATCCCCTATTGTATGGATTGCAATGTCCGAAAGTTTTTTCTCAGTTCTTTTTCCTATTCCATACATTGCTCCAACCGGCAGTGGCCATATCTTATCTTTTACGTCCCCTTGCCACACTTCGGTGATTCCAAGCGGTTTTTTCATGTCGGATGCCATTTTGGCCAAAAATTTGTTTTCAGATATCCCAATCGAACACATCATGTCGAGTTTGTTTATCATGTCGTTCATTATCTTCTCCGCAGCCTCAAACGGTTTTCCAAATGCTATATCGCAGCCTGTCATATCCAGCCAAGCCTCATCTATGCTGTTTTGCTGTATGATTGGAGAATAACCTGATAATATTTTCATGACCTCTCCGGATATATACCTATAATATTCACGGTCCGGAGGCACGAAAACGATTTCCGGACAAAGCTGCTTGGCTTCACGTATGGTCATGGTCGTCTTTACTTTATACTTTCGGGCTTCATAATTTGCAGTAAGCACGATGCCTGCACGATCCTTAGGATCGCCTGCCACTGCCGCAGGCCTTCCCTTAAGTTCAGGATTCCTGGCCGTCTCACAGCTTATAAAAAATGCATTCATATCAACAAGAAAAATAACCTTTCCCATTTACATTCACCATCATAAAATACTTTATAATTCGTCCGCTGTCAAATTAAATTTTCCTTGATGTAAGCAACTGTAAAAAAAGTATAAGGGCAAAGATTCATCAATATGCCGTCTAAAGCTTTGCCCATTGAATTTCATATCTGAAATTGAAAGAAGAAAACATTTAAAATCTCCAAACAAGTGGTTATATCATCTTACGACCTTAAAGAGTATCAATGCAATCATTATGATTCCGACTGCCAGCCTATAATAAGCAAATGGTTTTAAAGGATGCTTTCCGAGGTATGATAGGAATTTTTCAACAACCAGCAAAGCCACAATAAATGACGTAACAAACCCTATGATCAATGCCGTCCACTCAACAAACGTCATGGCCTGATATCCTTTTACAAGAGAATAAGCTGATGCGGCAACCATTGTCGGCATTGCCAGGAAAAATGAAAATTCGGCAGCAGCTTTAACCGACATTCCCACCATCATGCCGCCCATTATCGTAGATGCTGATCTCGACATCCCAGGAAATAAGGACATGCATTGTGCTATACCTACGATAAATGATCTTTTAGCTCCTATGCTGTCCATGTTCCTAAACCTTACATTTGTAAAATGCTTTTCAACCATTAGCATCATTATTGCTCCGACTATCAGTGCAATTGCCACGGTGAATGAAGAAAACAAATGTTCTTCAACAAAATCATTTACAAGCAGTCCTATTATCGCAGCCGGTAGAAAAGCTACAAATACCTTGAACCACAGTTTAAAACCCCAACCTCCCGGAGCTATATTCTTTGGTTTTAATGACTCAAGTATTTTTTGCCTGTAATAATATATTACAGCCAATATTGCCCCAAGCTGTATGACGATTTCAAACATGGGAACAAAAGAGTCGTTGAAATTCATCAAATCGGCAGCCATTATAAGGTGACCAGTCGAAGATACCGGAAGAAACTCAGTCAAGCCTTCCACAATGCCCATTATCAATGCTTTAAGTAATATCATTTTAAGTTCTCCTAACTTTTCATTCTCTTAGATAATTTTAATCTAAACTATATGCCAATACAATATGAGTTATGCTTTGTTTTATGCAATATTATTTTAGGCTCCATTAAAGTATGATGTTGATTTTTGAGCAATCATAGTGAACAGGCGAATAAGATGCTCAAAATCAACATATTTGTTAAATAGAACTTTAATTTAAGATGCCAGTGGATTCCGAATCATTTCATGACATCTTTCTGCTCAACGAAATTTAGCATCATTCCTTTTTTGAGTTCGACTGCCTTATCACCAAGCCCAAGCCTCTTTAATATGGCAAGAGCAAAATAAATAGCTGTTGCAGGTCCCCTGCTCGTTATTATGTTCCCATCCTCAGCTACTATCTCTTCGACATACCTGCATTCTTTAATCTGATTTTGCACTGAAGGATGTGATGTGACATCCTTTCCGTTGATTATGCCGGCTTTGTAAAGCACGATCGGCGCAGCACATATTGCCCCGATTATCTTTCCGGAGCTTTCAAACATTTTCACGGCTTCAATAACATCATCGTTGTCCCTTAAATTGGAGGCACCTGGCATCCCTCCGGGCAATACTAAAACATCATATCCTTGAAAATCAGTATCTTTAAACACTGTGTCAGAGGTTACCTTGATTCCATGGCTGCCTGTAACATTGCGTCCTGCAATCGAGCACATGTCGCATACGACTCCTCCCCTTCTTAAAACATCCACAACGCTTAAAGCTTCTATCTCCTCAAACCCGTCGGCTAAAATCACAACTGCTTTTTTCATTGAACCCACCTCACAAATTTTATTTCAATATAAATCTCTATCATTTTTATTTTAAGCTAATTTTGATATTTCAACCATAATCTCAAAACAATAATATTAATAATATATCCCAAAATCAAATTATTTTCCACTATTTGAAAAAAGAGCAACAAAAATGCCGCAGTTTTATCAGCGGCATATAAACTTTTGATTTTGAGCATCCATATCTTGTTCACTTGCATTGCTCGAAAAATCAAAAGTTTATTTTAACATAGCTAATTTATTTAAATTGCACATCTGAATTTGAAAAATGTCATGCAGATGTGCGATACCCTCCTATTTTTTAAACAAGCTTTTATTTTTTGAAATCCATTTTAGAGTCTGAATCAAAGTATCTATTTCAGCCAAATTATTGTATAATCCAAAGCTTATCCTTACCATTCCAGGTCTTGGAACATCCGGACTGTCCATATATGATTGAATCTCCTTCGGGCTTATATTCAAAAGCTTTTGTATATACGGCTGTGCACAGAAGCATCCATTCCTGACCGCTATGCCTGATTTCTGTGAGAGCGCTTCAGCAACGGTGCCGTGGTATACCCCTTCTATATTGAACGGAATAATCCCCAGCCTATCTCTTGTGTTATCGCCATTATAAAGTATGATGCCGGGCACAGTCTTAAGCCCCTGGAGTGCATATCCCGTAAGATACCTTTCATAAGCTTCTATATTCTTCATGCCTACGCCTTTTAGAGTTCTTATGGCAGAATTAAGTGCGACAACTCCCATAAGGTTTGGAGAGCCTGCTTCCTCTTTATGCGGAGGCACATCCCATTTTACATCATAAGGCGTGACAATCTTTACAGTACCTCCTCCGGAATAATCTGGGTCTCCTTCTTCAAACGCTTTTTTAGGACCAACAAGCACTCCTATTCCAAAAGGCGCATACATCTTGTGGGCTGAAAAGGCTAAAAAATCGATATATCCATCATCCTTATAAGTCATATCGATTTGCTTATGAGGGATAAGCTGTGCGCCATCAACGCAGACAAATGCATTATATTTATGAGCTTCGGCCGCAATTTCATGGATTGGGTTTATAAAACCTGTGACATTGGATGCTCCTGCTACGGTGACAAGCTTTACATTTCCATCATACTGTGCCAATTTACGCTTTAAATCTTCGATCGACAACCTTCCGGATTTGTCTATCGATATATAATCCAGTTTGAATTTGCCCCGCCATGGAAGATCATTTGAATGGTGCTCCATCATCGTCGAAAGCACCACGCATTTTTCATGGTTGTTGCATAACCTATATGATAGTTTGTTTATGGCTTCCGTGGTGTTTTTTATAAAAATAACCGTATCCTTTTCTTTATCGGCGTTCACAAAATCTAATATATTATATCTTGATTTTTCAAAAATATCGGAACATAGCTTTGACTTAAAACCGGCACCCCTGTGTACGGAAGAGTACCAGGGTGCAAATCTGACTATTTCATTGATTACGGATACAAACGGAGGCGTTGTGGCAGCATTATCAAAATTTATGGCAGTGGCCATCCTACCGCTATGCAGCGGAACCATTGTGTCCACACCTGCTATATATTTTCTGAATCGTTTCATATAACTTATAATATCCATATACTCCTCACAAAATATTATATTTTATTTCTGTTTAAAAAATCTTATACATATATTTTCATGAAATGCACAGCTTATAAATGAAAATATAGCAGCATAATTGAAACAGTTCTATTGCACTATCAACCTCGTCTTCATATAATATATGTTCATATCTAATCTATTGTGCAAAATCACATCTGCAAAGCAAAGGAGGCATGTTCCATCCATGCGGACCGATTTTGAAAAATGCAAAAGGATACAGGCAGGTATTTTGAACAAAAATGATAAAATTTTAAAACACAATGTGAGCTTATGAAACTTTTTAATGTGGACAAAGCTTCATAACGTAAGCAGGAATTTACGTTTATGCGTCTAAATAGTAAGATATATTTACTTTACGAAAGTCTCATGTTCATTTTTATGATATAAATAGTACGCCATGGAGGTGAAATACATGAAGTTCAAAAATCTTGACGACATTGACCAGGATATATTAAACCTTCTTTCACAGAACTCAAGAATGTCATATATAGAAATCGGAAAGAAGGTGAATCTTTCAAGAGTTGCAGTAAAATCGCGGATACAGGCTATGGAGAAAAAAGGCATTATAGAACAGTACAGCATAATCGTGAACCCTCAAAAAGTCGGCAGAATGGTATCTGCATTCTTTGATATAGAAGTGCAGCCTTCTCATCTTTATGAAGTAGCGTCCCTTCTGTCGGAGAAGGACTATATAACCGACATATATCAAATGACAGGGTCATCCAAGCTTCATGTACATGCAATCATGGAACTCAATAAGGATCTGGAACGATTCCTAAAAGATGACCTATACAAAATGCCTGGCATCGTAAATGTACAGTGCAATCTTATAATATCAAGAATAAAAACAAGAAGGGGTATCAGATTGTAACAAATGGTTGGGTTGAAACTTTTGGCTAACTTAACGAATATGTTGATTTTTGAGCATCTCGTTCACCTGTTCGCACTTT